>NZ_JALDVV010000005.1:0-105883 GCF_023110375.1 Streptococcus mitis
ATGGGTGCCGAAGCCATCCAAGACCTTTTAAAACAAGTAGATCTTGAAAAAGAAATTGCTGAACTCAAAGAAGAGTTAAAAACAGCTACTGGACAAAAACGTGTTAAAGCCATCCGTCGTTTGGATGTTTTGGATGCCTTTTACAAATCTGGAAACAAACCGGAATGGATGATTCTCAACATCCTTCCAGTTATTCCACCAGATCTTCGTCCAATGTTGCAGTTGGATGGTGGCCGTTTTGCCTCATCTGACTTGAACGACCTTTACCGCCGTGTTATCAACCGTAACAACCGTTTGGCTCGCTTGCTTGAGTTGAATGCACCAGGTATCATCGTTCAAAATGAGAAGCGTATGCTTCAAGAAGCGGTTGACGCTTTGATTGACAATGGTCGTCGTGGTCGTCCAATCACAGGACCAGGTAGCCGTCCACTTAAATCATTGAGTCACATGCTTAAAGGTAAACAAGGACGCTTCCGTCAAAACTTGCTCGGTAAACGTGTTGACTTCTCAGGACGTTCCGTTATCGCCGTTGGTCCAACTCTTAAGATGTACCAATGTGGTGTGCCACGTGAAATGGCGATCGAGCTCTTTAAACCATTCGTGATGCGTGAAATCGTTGCCCGTGATATCGTGCAAAACGTCAAAGCAGCTAAACGCTTGGTGGAACGTGGAGATGAGCGTATCTGGGATATCCTTGAAGAAGTGATTAAAGAACACCCAGTACTTTTGAACCGCGCACCGACCCTTCACCGTTTGGGTATCCAAGCCTTCGAGCCAGTCTTGATTGATGGTAAGGCTCTTCGCTTGCACCCACTTGTCTGTGAAGCCTACAATGCCGACTTTGACGGGGACCAAATGGCCATCCACGTACCGCTTTCAGAAGAAGCCCAAGCAGAAGCTCGTATCCTCATGCTAGCTGCTGAGCACATCTTGAATCCGAAAGATGGTAAACCAGTTGTTACTCCATCTCAGGACATGGTTTTGGGTAACTACTACTTGACTATGGAAGAAGCTGGTCGTGAAGGTGAAGGAATGGTCTTCAAAGACCGTGACGAAGCGGTTATGGCTTACCGTAATGGTTATGTTCACCTTCACTCACGTGTTGGTATCGCAACAGATAGCCTCAACAAACCATGGACAGAAGAGCAAAAACACAAGGTCTTGCTTACAACAGTTGGTAAAATCCTCTTCAATGACATCATGCCAGAGGGTCTACCATACTTGCAAGAACCAAACAATGCCAACTTGACAGAAGGCGTTCCAGCCAAATACTTCTTGCCACTAGGTGGGGACATCAAGGAAGCTATCAGCAAACTTGAACTCAACCCTCCATTCAAGAAGAAAAACCTTGGAAATATCATCGCTGAAATCTTCAAACGTTTCCGTACGACAGAAACTTCTGCCCTACTTGACCGTATGAAGAACCTCGGTTACCACCACTCAACTCTTGCAGGATTGACAGTGGGTATTGCCGATATCCCAGTCGTTGATGACAAGGCTGAAATCATTGAAGAATCACACAAACGTGTAGAACAAATCACAAAACAATTCCGTCGTGGTATGATTACAGACGACGAGCGTTACAATGCCGTTACAGCTGAATGGCGTGCTGCCCGTGAAAAACTAGAGAAACGTTTGATTGCCAACCAAGATCCTAAGAACCCAATCGTTATGATGATGGACTCTGGAGCCCGTGGTAACATCTCAAACTTCTCACAGCTTGCCGGTATGCGTGGTCTGATGGCGGCTCCAAACGGACGTATCATGGAATTGCCAATCCTTTCAAACTTCCGTGAAGGTTTGTCAGTACTCGAAATGTTCTTCTCAACTCACGGTGCGCGTAAAGGTATGACCGATACGGCCCTTAAGACAGCCGACTCAGGTTACTTGACTCGTCGTTTGGTTGACGTTGCCCAAGACGTTATCATCCGTGAGGACGACTGTGGAACAGATCGTGGTCTCTTGATCCGCTCTATCGCAGAAGGAAAAGAAATGATTGAGTCTCTCGAAGAGCGTCTCAATGGTCGTTACACTAAGAAAACTGTTAAACATCCAGAAACTGGTGCAGTTATTATCGGTCCAAATGAGTTGATTACAGAAGATAAGGCGCGTGAAATTGTCAATGCTGGTGTGGAAGAAGTGACTATCCGCTCTGTATTTACATGTAACACTCGTCATGGTGTCTGCCGTCACTGTTATGGTATCAACTTAGCGACAGGTGATGCGGTTGAAGTTGGTGAAGCAGTCGGTACAATCGCTGCCCAATCTATCGGGGAACCTGGTACACAGCTTACAATGCGTACCTTCCACACGGGTGGGGTTGCCTCAAATACCGATATCACTCAGGGTCTTCCTCGTGTCCAAGAAATCTTTGAAGCCCGCAATCCTAAAGGGGAAGCGGTTATCACAGAGGTTAAAGGACAAGTTACTGCTATCGAAGAAGATGCATCAACTCGTACTAAGAAAGTCTTTGTTAAGGGTGAAACTGGCGAAGGTGAATACGTCGTTCCATTTACAGCTCGTATGCGTGTCGAAGTTGGAGACCAAGTAGCGCGTGGTGCTGCTCTTACAGAAGGTTCTATCCAACCAAAACGTCTCCTTGCAGTCCGTGATGTCTTGTCAGTTGAAACTTACCTTCTCGGTGAAGTACAAAAAGTTTACCGTAGCCAAGGGGTAGAAATCGGTGACAAACACATCGAGGTAATGGTTCGTCAAATGATCCGTAAAGTCCGTGTCATGGATCCAGGTGACACAGACCTTCTCATGGGTACCCTTATGGATATCAATGACTTTACAGATGCTAACAAAGATGTCCTTATAGCAGGTGGAGTTCCAGCGACAGGTCGCCCAGTTCTTATGGGAATTACCAAAGCCTCACTTGAAACAAATAGTTTCTTGTCAGCGGCTTCCTTCCAGGAAACAACTCGTGTCCTTACTGACGCGGCTATCCGTGGTAAGAAAGACCATCTCCTTGGACTTAAAGAAAATGTTATCATCGGTAAGATCATCCCAGCAGGTACTGGTATGGCCCGTTACCGTAACCTTGAACCACATGCTATCAACGAAGAAGAATACCTTAATCCTCCAGTAGAGGAAGAAGGAAATGAAGAAACAACAGAAGTAGTTGTGGATACTGCCGTTGAAACTGTGGAAGAAACAGTAGAATAAAAGAGAATGAGAGAGCCTTCGGGTTCTCTTTCTCTTTTTCTGAAAACTTTCTCCATTTTTCCATGAAATGTGGTAAAATAATACTCAATGAAAATCAAAGAGCAAACTAGAAAACTAGCTGAGGTTGTAGATAGAACTGACGAAGTCAGCTCAAAACACTGTTTTGAGGTTGTGGATAGAACTGACGAAGTCAGTAACCATACCTACGGCAAGGCGACGTTGACGTGGTTTGAAGAGATTTTCGAAGAGTATAAAAGAAAGAAGCTGACAAAGGAGACAGGTATGGAACAAACATTTTTTATCATTAAACCAGACGGTGTAAAAAGAGGGCTAGTGGGTGAAGTGTTAAAGCGCATCGAACAACGTGGATTTACAATCGAAAAATTGGAGTTGCGTTCACAGGTTTCAGAAGAGTTGATTGATCAGCACTATCAGGACTTGGTTGGTCAAAGTTTTTACCCACCGATTCGTGAATTTATGACTTCAGGCCCAGTTCTTGTAGGTATCATTTCAGGCCCCAAAGTAATTGAAACTTGGCGGACTATGATGGGCGCAACTCGTCCAGAAGAAGCTTTACCAGGAACGATTCGAGGTGATTTTGCAAAAGCTGCTGGTGAAAACCAAGCTATTCAAAATGTTGTACATGGTTCAGATTCAGAAGAGTCAGCTAAGAGAGAAATTGCTCTTTGGTTTGAAGAGAAATAGTAAAAGTTTGATGTAAGGGATACTTGCATCAAACTTTTTTGCATTTTAGAGTAGAAAACTGACAGTTGAGAAATATTCTAGCAATGGTGAGGATTTCTAGCATATAATAAGAGCAAGTAAGGGAGGAAGAATGATGGAAAAAATGAAAAAGCAAATTCGTATTTTGTTATTGCTGACAGTTTTTGGCCTTAGTAGCTGTTCTTGTTTAAGTTTATCGACTTGGGCCTTGATGTTAAATCAAAACTGCTTCTATTATCTAGTTGGCATGTTGCTCATTGCCAGTATTGGGGCAGGGATAAACTACTATAGTGGACAGCGAAATCAATCTTACTCAGTTTTTAAGGAAGATAAGCAACAATTCTTGTATAGTCTGTTGCTATTGGTAAATGTTTTAGGTTTAGCTTTGATTATCATAGAATATGTTCTTACGGGAAGAGCAACTGGTGAAGAGTTTGTAGAAGTCTTTCTACCGAGTTTCTTTTTCTTATTTGGTATTGATTTGCTAGTCTTTTTACCGATTCAGAAGTATGTAAATGGATTGAAAAAGATTTTAGGAAAGAAGGAAATCTGTTTTATTAGTGGACTAGCTACTCTAATCTTTCTCAGAAATCCTTGGATGCTATTGTCCATGACCTTTTATATTGCCTTGGGAATGCTATTTCTAGGACTGTTGGTGCCAAAAGTCATTCGCTGGGAAGTTTCATTTTACAGTCATTTGATGAGAGATATCTTGTTAGTTGTCTTCTTGCTGTTTCTATTTTAAGAACAAAAAAAAGAGATAGTTCTAGTTTTACAATTTATAATATGGAATTCATAGATAATACCTAGACAAAGGACAACTTTTTGGTATAATAGAAACATGTACACTAAAAACGAAGAAGAGTTACAGTCCTTAGGTGAACGTTTGGGCTATTTATTAGAAAAGAATGATGTCTTAATTTTAACTGGTGAACTTGGAGCAGGCAAAACGACATTTACAAAAGGTCTTGCTAAAGGATTACATATTTCTCAGATGATTAAGAGTCCAACCTACACTATCGTAAGAGAGTATGAAGGTCGTCTTCCACTTTACCACCTAGATGTTTATCGTATAGAGGGGGATGCTGATTCTATTGATTTAGATGAGTTTCTCTTTGGTGGTGGGGTAACTGTCATCGAGTGGGGACATCTTTTAGGTGATGCCTTGCCAGATACTTATTTAGAATTAGAAATTCTAAAAGAGGAAGATGGTCGCAGATTAAACTTCAAAGCCAAGGGTTTGCGTGCAGAAAAACTCTTAGAGGAGCTTCAACATGGAGTATGAGTTGCTCATTAGGGAAGCAGAAATTGAAGATGCGGCTGAGTTAGTATCATTTTTAAATCGTGTTAGTGTAGAAACAGATTTTACTAGTCTGGACAGGGATGGTATTTTGATGACAGATACTGAGATGGAGTCGTTTTTGGATAAACAGGCTCACTCGGAAAATCAAATCACTTTACTGGCCTTGCTGAATGATGAAATTGCTGGTCTTGTAAATATCACAGCTGATCAACGTAAGAGAGTTCGTCATATTGGAGATCTCTTTATTGTGATTGGTAAGAAATATTGGAATAATGGATTGGGAAGTTTGTTGATAGAAGAAGCGATAGAGTGGGCACAAGCTAGTGGTATTCTTCGTCGACTTCAACTAACTGTCCAAACTCGTAATCAAGCTGCAGTTCATCTATATCAAAAATATGGCTTTGTAATTGAAGGTAGACAAGAGCGCGGTGCGTACATAGAAGAAGGGAAATTTATCGATGTTTACTTGATGGGTAAACTGATAGATTAGTAGAAATATGGTTAAAAAAATTATTGGAATGGTGCTAGCTTTTCTAGCTGTGACAGTTTTGGGTGTGGGTGTCTTTGCTTATACCATTTATCAGCAAGGTACACAAACCTTATCAAAAACCTATAAAAAGATTGGGGAAGAAACCAATGTTATTGAGGCGACTGAACCCTTAACGATCCTTTTAATGGGGGTTGATACTGGAAACGTTGAACGAACTGACCCTTGGGAGGGGAATAGTGATTCTATGATTCTCTTGACGGTTAATCCGCATACGAAAAAGACTATGATGTTGAGTTTAGAGAGAGATATTTTGACGAAAATTCAGCATAAAGATGGTCAAATCGAAGAAGCGAAACTGAACGCAGCTTATGCTGGAGGAGGTGCAGAATTAGCTATCTCAACGATTCAAAGGATGATGAATATCCATATTGACCGCTATATTATGGTCAATATGCAAGGTTTGCAACAATTGGTAGATGCAGTGGGCGGGATTACGGTTAATAATACACTAGGTTTCCCGATTTCTATCAGTGACCAAGAGGAATTTAACACCATTTCTATCGGTGTTGGAGAGCAGACAATAAATGGAGAAGAAGCGCTTGTTTATTCTCGCATGCGCTACCAGGATCCAGAAGGGGACTACGGACGTCAGAAGCGTCAGCGTGAAGTCATTCAAAAGGTTGTTGAAAAAGTTCTTAGCTTGAATAGTGTTAGTCACTATCAATCTATCCTAAAAGCCTTAAGTACCAATATGCAGACTAATATTGATCTATCTGCGAAAAGTATTCCAAGCTTGTTAGGTTACCAGGACTCGTTTAAAACGATTGAAACTCAACAATTACGAGGAGAAGATGCCGAATTGCAAGGGACATCTTATCAAATTGTAACTGCTAACCATTTGTTAGAAATCCAGAATCTTTTGAGAACCTCACTTGATAAACCGAAGGTGACAGAGTTAGAGACAAATGCTGTCTTATATGAAGATATTTTCGGAAATCGAAATAATACCGGTTTGGGAACAGGTACGATTAATAATACAATAAATCAAGAAGATGTAGAATAATCTATTTTATAGTTAAAATCGTGGGAAATTTCCTGCGATTTTTTCAAAAAAATACGAATAGATAGGTAGGAGGAAACATGAAAGCAGAAATCATTGCTGTTGGAACAGAGATTTTGACAGGACAGATTGTCAATACCAATGCTCAGTTTTTGTCGGAAAAACTAGCAGAGATTGGGGTAGATGTATATTTTCAGACGGCTGTAGGAGACAATGAAGCTCGTCTCTTATCCCTGCTTGAGATTGCCAGTCAACGTAGCAGCCTGCTGATTTTGACAGGCGGTTTGGGGCCAACTGAGGACGATTTGACCAAACAAACCCTGGCTAAATTCTTAGGGAAAAAATTAGTCTTCGATCCTCAGGCACAGGCGAAGTTGGATGTCTTTTTTGCCCAGAGACCAGACTATGCCCGAACACCGAATAATGAAAGACAAGCTCAACTTGTAGAAGGGGCGACTCCGCTGCCAAATGAAACAGGACTGGCTGTGGGAGGAATATTGGAAGTCGAAGGAGTGACCTACGTCGTCCTTCCAGGTCCACCAAGTGAATTGAAGCCTATGGTCTTAAACCAACTTCTACCCAAGTTGATGACAGGGAGCAAGCTGCATTCCCGAGTTCTTCGTTTCTTTGGGATTGGCGAGAGCCAGTTGGTTACGATTTTGTCTGATTTGATTGATAATCAAACAGATCCGACCTTGGCCCCTTATGCTAAGACAGGAGAAGTCACTCTGCGTCTGTCAACAAAAGCTAGCAGCCAAGAAGAGGCGAATCAAGTGCTGGATATCTTAGAAAATCAAATCTTGAATCGTCAAACTTTTGAAGGCCTTTCTTTACGAAAACTTTGTTATGGTTATGGGGAAGAAACTAGTTTAGCTAGCATTGTGGTAGAAGAACTGAAAAGGCAAGGGAAAACTATCACGGCTGCAGAGAGTTTGACGGCTGGTCTTTTCCAAGCTAGGGTAGCGGATTTTTCGGGTGCTTCAAGTATATTTAAGGGTGGTTTTGTGACCTATAGCTTGGAGGAAAAATCAAAAATGTTGGATATTCCTGTCAAGGATTTGGAAGAGCACGGTGTGGTATCTGAATTTACAGCTCAGAAGATGGCTGAGCAGGCACGAATCAAGACCCAGTCTGATTTTGGCCTTAGTTTGACTGGAGTGGCAGGACCAGATAGCCTGGAAGGACATCCAGCTGGGACAGTCTTCATAGGCTTGGCTCAAGAGCAAGGAACTGAGGTTATCAAGGTCAATATTGGAGGCAGAAGTCGAGCAGATGTACGTCACATTGCGGTTATGCATGCCTTTAACCTAGTTCGCAAGGCTTTATTAAGTGACTAACTTTTGATATAATAGTAGATAGGTCTGAGGACCATTAGAATGTAGGAGAATAGAATGGCGAAAAAACCAAAAAAATTAGATGAAATTTCAAAAAAATTCGGGGCAGAACGTGAAAAAGCCTTGAATGACGCTCTTAAATTGATTGAGAAAGACTTTGGTAAAGGATCAATCATGCGTTTGGGTGAACGTGCCGAGCAAAAGGTGCAAGTGATGAGCTCAGGTTCTTTGGCTCTTGACATTGCCCTTGGTTCAGGTGGTTATCCTAAGGGACGTATCATTGAAATCTATGGGCCAGAGTCATCTGGTAAGACAACGGTTGCCCTTCATGCAGTTGCGCAAGCACAAAAAGAAGGTGGGATTGCTGCCTTTATCGATGCGGAACATGCCCTTGATCCAGCTTATGCTGCGGCCCTTGGTGTCAACATTGACGAATTGCTCTTGTCACAACCAGACTCAGGAGAGCAAGGTCTTGAGATTGCAGGAAAATTGATTGACTCAGGAGCCGTGGATCTTGTCGTAGTCGACTCAGTTGCTGCCCTTGTACCTCGTGCGGAAATTGATGGAGATATCGGAGATAGCCACGTTGGTTTGCAGGCTCGTATGATGAGCCAGGCTATGCGTAAACTTGGTGCTTCTATCAATAAAACCAAAACAATTGCCATCTTTATCAACCAATTGCGTGAAAAAGTTGGGGTTATGTTTGGAAATCCAGAAACAACTCCTGGTGGACGTGCTCTGAAATTCTACGCATCAGTCCGTTTGGATGTTCGTGGAAGCACACAAATCAAGGGAACTGGTGACCAAAAAGACACCAACGTCGGTAAAGAAACCAAGATCAAGGTCGTGAAAAACAAGGTGGCTCCACCATTTAAAGAAGCCTTCGTTGAAATCATGTACGGAGAAGGAATTTCTAAGACCGGTGAGCTTTTGAAGGTTGCAAGCGATTTGGATATCATCAAAAAAGCAGGGGCTTGGTATTCTTATAAGGATGAGAAAATCGGGCAAGGTTCTGAAAATGCTAAGAAATACTTGGCAGATAACCCAGAAGTCTTTGATGAGATTGATCATCAAGTCCGTGTTCAATTTGGTTTGATTGATGGAGAAGAAGCTTCTGTAGAAGGTGTTGAAACTAAAAAAGATGACGTAGTTCAAGCAGATTCTGTGAATGAAGAAGTGACACTTGACCTAGGCGACGAGCTTGAAATCGAAATTGAAGAATAAGCTGTTAAAGTAGTGGAGAAATTCACTGCTTTTTCATTGCCTAGTTCTGGCATAGTTTGCTGTTTCTTGTCGCTCCTTTAGAAAGCTGATATAATAGCCTTATGAATAAAAAACGAACAGTGGACCTGATTCATGGTCCTATTCTTCCTTCGCTTTTGAGTTTTGCCTTTCCAATCTTGCTGTCCAATATTTTCCAACAGCTCTATAATACTGCTGATGTCTTGATTGTTGGACGTTTTCTTGGTCAAGATTCCTTGGCTGCGGTTGGGGCAACAACTGCTATTTTTGATTTGATTATAGGCTTTACGCTTGGTGTTGGTAATGGAATGGGGATTGTCATTGCCCGCTATTATGGGGCTAGGAATTTCACCAAAATCAAGGAAGCGGTAGCAGCTACCTGGATTTTAGGTGCTCTTTTGAGTATTGTAGTGATGTTGCTGGGCTTTCTTGGTCTGTATCCTCTTTTGCAATACTTAGATACTCCTGCAGAAATCCTTCCTCAGTCCTATCAATATATTTCTATGATTGTGACCTGTGTCGGTGTCAGCTTTGCTTATAATCTCTTTGCAGGTTTGTTGAGATCCATTGGGGACAGTCTAGCAGCCCTTGGATTTCTGATTTTCTCTGCTCTGGTTAATGTGGTTCTGGATCTCTATTTCATTACGCAATTGCATCTGGGAGTTCAATCTGCAGGCCTTGCTACCATCATTTCGCAAGGCTTATCAGCGGTTCTCTGCTTTTATTATATCCGTAAGAGTGTGCCAGAACTTTTGCCTCAACTCAAGCATTTCAAATGGAACAAGGCTTTGTACGCTGATCTCTTGGAGCAAGGTTTAGCTATGGGTTTGATGAGTTCAATTGTATCGATCGGCAGTGTGATTTTACAGTCTTCTGTTAATACCTTTGGTGCAGTGATTATTAGTGCCCAGACGGCAGCTCGACGCATTATGGCTTTCGCCCTTCTTCCCATGACTGCTATTTCTGCATCAATGACGACCTTTGCTTCTCAGAATCTAGGAGCTAAGCGACCAGACCGCATTGTTCAAGGACTTCGAATCGGCAGTCGTCTAAGTATATCCTGGGCAGTTTTTGTTTGTATCTTCCTCTTTTTTGCCAGTCCAACCTTGGTTTCCTTCTTGGCTAGTTCGACAAATGGTTACTTGATAGAAAATGGAAGTCTGTACTTGCAAATCAGCTCAGCCTTTTATCCTATTTTGAGTCTCTTGTTGATTTATCGCAATTGTTTGCAGGGTTTGGGGCAAAAAATCCTTCCTCTGGTTTCTAGCTTTATCGAACTAATCGGGAAAATCGCTTTTGTGGTTTTGATTATCCCTTGGGCAGGATATAAGGGAGTTATCCTTTGCGAACCCTTAATCTGGGTTGCCATGACCATTCAACTGTACTTTTCACTGTTCCGTCACCCCTTGATAAAAGAAGGCAAGGAAATCTTGGCAACAAAAGTACCATCCTAGCCTGATTTGCTAAATAAAATCCATTTCCTCTAGTGAAAATCGAAAAAACTTGTGTTATAATAAGAAAGATTAAAATGTGAAAAAAGGAGATTCCTAATGGGACGTAAATGGGCCAATATCGTAGCCAAGAAAACGGCTAAAGATGGAGCTAACTCTAAAGTATATGCAAAATTTGGTGTAGAAATCTATGTAGCAGCTAAAAAAGGTGATCCAGATCCAGAATCAAACTCAGCTTTGAAATTCGTTATCGACCGTGCTAAACAAGCCCAAGTGCCAAAACACGTTATCGATAAAGCTTTGGACAAGGCTAAAGGAAACACAGACGAAACCTTTACAGAAGGACGTTACGAAGGGTTTGGACCAAATGGTTCTATGTTGATCGTTGATACTTTGACTTCTAACGTCAACCGTACAGCAGCCAATGTCCGTGCAGCTTTTGGTAAAAATGGCGGAAACATGGGTGCTTCAGGTTCGGTTTCATACCTATTTGACAACAAGGGTGTTATCGTATTTGCTGGTGAAGATGCGGACGCAGTCTTTGAGCAATTGCTAGAAGCAGATGTGGATGTGGACGATGTAGAAGCAGAAGAAGGAACAATCACTGTTTATACAGCGCCAACTGACCTTCACAAGGCTATCGTTGCTTTACGTGAGTCAGGTATCGAAGAATTCCAAGTGACAGAATTGGAAATGATTCCTCAGTCGGAAGTGGAATTGTCAGGCGATGACCTTGAAACCTTTGAAAAACTTTACAGCGTTCTTGAAGACGATGAAGATGTACAAAAGATCTATACAAACGTAGATGGATTCTAATAGAAAAACGAACAGTTTTACTAGCTGTTCGTTTTTTTTGATATTTGAACTTAGACTCAGGTTTCAGAATCGTTTTGTTGCTTGCTTTTTTCTAGACCTAGACCGACTGCATGTTTTTGGACGAGCAAGAGCTCTCCATTGTCCTGTTTTGCAAAAGTTAAGGTAACAGTCTTGATCTTGTCTCCAATAGAGATATAGGTGATTTTTTTCGTATTGTAACCCCCAAGAGTGAAGTCAAACTCGGAATCTGGCTTTCCGTGTTTGTTGATAATATCCTCGTAGGTGGTACCACCTTTTCCTTTGTTGTCAAGGTCACCTTCGATTAAGGCGTCGAACTGTTCTTGGGTCCAGGAGAAGGTATCGTCTGTCAAGCCGCTTTTTTCTTCGCGTTCCATTGAGGCACTCGTATCCATGTAGGAACGGTTAAACTCCTTGGCATACTCTTTGTAGACATCAGCGTATAGTACCTGACTCGTAAAGAAAAGTACAACAGAGGCAACTGCCAGGGATGTTCCGATAATAGTCATTGTTTTCCGTTTTTTGAGGTTGACGATAAGGCCGATAATCCCCAAGATAAATGCGACGATGCCGATGAACAACGATGGATAGTTAATAAACGGGATCCAGGATCCTAAAAGTGCGATGGCTCCAAAAATAGTTGCTAAGATTCCTAAAACTCTTTGTTCTTCTGGTTTCATTTGAAAGTTTTCTCTCCTCATTAAGTGAATGGATTTCTACCCACAGTAGTGAGCGCTTATTATATAAAAAATCTTGCCTAATGTCAATTTAAACTAAGATAGTTCTCATGAAAACTTTTTCTTGACATCTCTTTTCAAAGTGGTAAAATAGTTCTCATGAAAACTTATTTAGTTCCTAGGAGAACTAAATGCAATGGTTAGAAAGGAGTTAGTATGGATAAACCGATGTTAGTCTTTAAGCGTTTTGGTCATCAGATTCACCTCATGGTGCAAAAGGAAGCCAAACGTTGTGGTATTGAATTTATGGGTGGGCCTCAAGGTCAGGTTGTGCGTTTTTTGGATAATCGTGAGAAAAACCAAGACTTGGTCTTGATTAAAGATATCGAGCAGGAACTCAATATTACCAAGTCTGTTGCTAGTAATTTGGTCAAGCGTATGGTACAAAATGGTTTGGTGGAATTGGAGGCGAGTCCTAGCGATAAGCGGGCTAAGTTTGTTCGTCTGACAGACAAATCGCGTTCTCAAATGAAGCAGGTTAAGGCTTTTTTTGAACGCATAGACAAGCAGTTGATGGAAGGCATTGATGAAGATGAATTACTGATTTTTGAGAAAGTTCTCGGTCAACTACAGGAAAATATCAAGGGAATAGGAGAAGAGAATGAAGAAATTAGCCAAAAGAATTAGTAGAAAAGAATGGGGGATGATTTTACTAGCCATTCTCTTTACATGCTTTTCGGTCTATCTGGAGTTGGAAGTGCCGACCTATATCTCGAAAATTACGGATTTGCTAGGTAGTCAAGGAACTAATTTAGATGAGTTGTGGCAGCTGGCAAGCATGATGGTGGGAATGTCCTTTCTAGCCTTCTTATCCGCAGTTGCAGTTGGATTTTTTGCATCCCGAGTGGCAGCTTCTTATACTAGTAGGCTGAGAAGTGATATTTTTAACCGAGTTTTGGATTACTCGCAGACAGAGATTAAGAAATTCTCTATTCCCAGTCTCTTGACGCGTACTACCAATGATATTACTCAAGTTCAAATGTTGATTACCATGGGCTTGCAAGTGGTAACGCGTGGTCCGATTATGGCTATCTGGGCTATCGGGAAGATTTTAGACCATTCAGAATACTGGCTCTGGGCCGTTCTTGTAGCAGTGATTGTCAATGTTTTGATGACGACAGTCTTGATGACGCTAGCCTTTCCAAAACAGTCCTTGATTCAGGGGCTGACTGATAAACTGAACAGTATCACTCGTGAGAGTTTAACAGGTATTCGTGTCGTTCGCGCCTACAATGCTGAAGAATACCAAAATGAAAAATTTGCAGCAGCAAATGATGAATTGACACGCTTGAATTTGTTTGTCAACCGTCTTATGGCTATTTTGAACCCTATCATGATGGGAATTTCAAGTGGTTTGAGTGTGGCGATTTACTGGATTGGGGCCTATGTGATTAACGACGCTGCTCCGATAGCACGTCTGCCTCTCTTTAGTGATATGATTGTTTTCATGTCTTATGCCATGCAGGTTGTCATGGGCTTCCTTCTCATGGGAGCACTCTTCATCGTTCTTCCCCGAACTATGGTCTCTGCTAAGCGGATTAATCAAGTTTTAGATTTGCATTCTTCTATCCAAAACCCTGCTCAAGTGCAGCTGGCTGATGAAAACCTCAAAGGTCAGGTCGAATTTAAGGATGTGACCTTCCGATATGCGGCAAATTCGGAGGCGGTTATTGAGAATGTTAGCTTTAAAGCAGAAACTGGTCAAACAGTGGCCTTCATTGGGTCAACGGGTTCAGGTAAATCAACTCTGGTCAATCTGATTCCACGTTTCTATGACGTATCAGCAGGAGAAATTCTGGTGGACGGTGTCAATGTTCAAGACTATGCTCTAGAAGATTTGCGCAACAAGGTTGGCTATATTCCACAAAAAGCTGTTCTCTTTTCAGGTGATGTCAAAGACAATCTAGACTTTGGACAAAGTCAAGAAACACCACTTAGTGAGCAGGCTATGTGGCAGGCTTTGGAGTTGGCCCAGTCTAAGAACTTTATCGAAGACAAGGAAGCGGGCTTAGAGTCAGAAGTGGCCCAAGGAGGAACTAACTTCTCAGGTGGTCAAAGACAGCGTCTAGCAATTGCGCGTGCCTTGGCTCGGAAGCCAGAAATCCTCATCTTTGATGACTCCTTCTCAGCCTTGGACTACAAGACAGATCGTGTCCTACGCCAAGAGTTAGCAGAGAAAACAAAATCTATGACCAAACTTATCGTTGCACAACGTATTTCAACGATTATGGATGCAGATTTGATTTTGGTCTTGGATCAAGGTAAAGTCGTGGGACAAGGCACCCACAAGGAGCTTCTAGCTAATAATGAAGTTTACCAAGAAATTGCCTATTCACAACTATCGAAGGAGGAATTGGAACATGGAAAATAAGAAAATGTCTCTCTGGAAACAGAGTAAACCCTATCTTGCAGGCCTCCAGTTTGCCCTTCTAATCGCCTTTCTAGCAACAATCGTATCCAATATCATTACTGTATATGGTCCAACCCGTATTAAGGAAATGACTAATATCATTGCCAGTGGTCTGGAAACAAGTGTGGATGTCGCGGCGGTTGCAGCTATTGGTGGTTTTTTGTCCGTCATTTATGTGATCGGACTTCTATCAAATTATTTGCAGGCCTTTCTGTTTACAACAGCTATTCAACGTTTTTCAGAGCGTTTGAGAAGAGCGATTGCAGAGAAAATCAATAGCCTACCATTGGGATATTTTGATGGGCACTCTCAGGGGGATACTTTGTCTCGTGTAACCAATGACGTTGACACTGCAGCACAGTCCCTGAATCAAAGTCTGGGAACAGTTCTTTCATCTAGTTTACTGGTCGTGGCAGTCTTGGTAACCATGTTTGGGATGAACTGGATTTTAGCCTTGGTGACGGTTGTTTCAACCCTTATTGGTTTTGTTTTCGTGTCCGTCTTTATGGGCAAATCCCAGGGCTTCTTTAAGAGTCAGCAACAAGATTTGGCAGCTGTCAATGGCTATGTGGAGGAAATGTACTCTGGCCATAATGTGGTGACCAGTTATAATGCCATCGAAAGTACGAAAGAAGAATTTGCGACATTAAACCATCGTCTGTATGATAGTATCTGGAAATCTCAGTTTATTTCAGGGATTATGATGCCGATTATGATGTTTATTGGGAACTTTAGCTATGCCTTGGTGATTATCGTTGGTGCAGCCTTAGCCTTAAATGGGCACATCAGTATCGGGATTATCGTTGCATTTATGGCCTATGTTCGTATCTTTTCTCAGCCTCTTTCACAAATTGCCCAAGGGATTACTAGTCTTCAGCAGGCTAGTGCAGCCATGGGACGCGTCTTCGAATTCCTAGCTGAAGAGGAAATGGAAGACGAATCCCATAAAGAAAGACAATTGAGCGATATGAAAGGTCAAGTAGTCTTTGATCGAGTCTCCTTTGGTTATACACTTGATCGGACTATCATCCACGATTTTTCTGCGACGGCTCATGCAGGTCAAAAGGTTGCCATTGTCGGACCGACTGGGGCTGGTAAGACAACTATTGTCAATCTTTTGATGAAGTTCTATGAGATTGATAAGGGAAGTATCCGTATCGATGGTGTGGATACCAAGGATATGAAGCGTTCGGAAGTACATGATGCCTTTTCAATGGTCTTGCAGGACACCTGGCTCTTTGAAGGTACTATTCGCGACAATCTTATCTATAACCAAGAGGGTATTAGTGATGAGCGCGTGATTGAAGCCAGCAAGGCTGTAGGGATTCACCACTTTATCATGACACTACCAGATGGTTACGATACCGTCTTGGATGATACAGTGACCTTGTCTGTCGGACAAAAACAACTCTTGACTATCGCTCGTGCTTTGCTGAAAGATGCGCCACTCCTAATCCTAGATGAGGCGACTTCTTCTGTTGATACCCGTACAGAGGAATTGATTCAGAAAGCCATGGATCGTTTGATGGAGGGAAGAACTTCCTTTGTCATCGCTCACCGCTTGTCTACCGTCCGAAATGCTGATTTGATTCTTGTTATGAAGAATGGTAATATCATCGAGCAAGGAAATCATGATGAGCTGATGGCGCAAGCTGGTTTCTACGCTGACCTTTACAACAGTCAATTTACAGAAGACGAAGCAGAAGAATAAACCCAAAGAAGGCTTGACGGCCTTCTTTTTCTGCACTATACTAGAAGACAAGTGCTTCCCTATAAGTAAAATTTGAGTAAGTGATGAGAAAATATATGAAAAATTATCAAGAATGGTATGACCACATTGCTGGTAACATTGAAAATAGGCCCTTTCTTCTGAGCTTGTTAAGAACTTTCAATCGGTTCATGACAGTAGTTATGCCTATGATTTATCTAACCTTGTTAGCAACTACCTATCTCCAACAAGGACTTGGGAAACAGGTCGGGATCTATTTGTTTATTCCAGCGTCAGGTTTTGTGATTTTGTCCTTTCTTCGTAAGAAAATCAATGCTCCTAGGCCTTATGAAGTTTGGGAAATTGTACCGCTACTTGACAGAGATAGCCCTGGTCAGTCTATGCCCAGTCGTCATGTCTTTTCAGCAACCATTATCTCCATGGCTTGCTTACATGCTAGTCTAACTATGGGGATGATTTGTTTGACCTTATCAGCCTTCCTAGGTCTAGTAAGAGTCTTAGGTGGAGTGCATTTTCCAAAGGATGTAGTAGTTGGTTATATTTGTGGTCTTGTGTGGGGTGTGATTTTCTTTCTATTTTGACCTGTAAGTTAATACTCAATGAAAATCAAAGAGCAAACTAGGAAGCTAGCCGCAAGCTGTACTTGAGTACGGTAAGGCGACGCTGACGTGGTTTGAATTTGATTTTCGAAGAGTATAAGGTGGTCCTACAACCACTTACGTGCCGAAAGTAACCACTTGCTTTTTTGCTCTTGTTTTCTTATTTTGGCTTTGATATAGTAGAGTCAGAAAGGATATGGAATGAAGTTACGAATCGAAATTGACAGCAATTTAGAGGAAACTGAAATTGTCATCAAGGCAGCGGCTTTGACAGATGAGATTGCGGATTTACAGCGCCTCTTGCACGAATCCAAGTCTCCTAGGTTGATTTTTTACAAGGGGACGGGTAAATATTATCTGGACTTGTCGGAAATTCTTTTTTTTGAAACAGAGGGGAACAAGATTTACGCCCATACCCAGAAAGATGCCTACGAGGTTCGACTTAAACTCTATGAGTTAGAGTCTATCCTGCCCCGTTATTTTAGTCGAGTATCCAAGTCGACCATTGCTAATATTCGGCAAGTTTACTCGGTTGACAAGTCCTTTTCAGGAACGGGCACCATTTCCTTTTATCAAACCCACAAGGAGGTTCATGTCTCACGGCATTACCAATCCCTCCTAAAAGAAAATCTAAGAAACATGAGGTAAGAAGATGAAAAAGAAAGCATTTGGTATCGTGTTGCTAGTATTGGCAGCTTTAATATTATTACAAGGAAATTTTGGAATCCCTTCATTCGGTGGGCAAATTTGGCCCTTGCTTGGTATTGCATTTTTTGCCTATCAATCAGTTGGAGCTTTGTTGCGTCGTCACTTAACTTCAGCCTCTTTTACAGCTCTAGTAGCCTTAATGATTGCTAACCACTTTTATGGCATTTTACCAATTCCCAATCAGTCATTGTTCTGGGCAAGTATTTTAATCGTAATGGGTGTCAGCGCACTCACTCATTCTAACAGAACTTGGAATGGGAAAAAATGGTGGTATGATGGTAAAAAGACCATTCTTACAGATAAGGAAGTTGCTTTTGGGACTGGAACTTTCTACAAGCAAGAGCAAGAATTGGTAGAAGATCAAGTAGAAGTTGGTTTTGGAAATGCCAAGATATATTATGACAATGCAGAGATGTTGGGAGATACCGCAACCCTGAAAGTGGAAGTTGGTTTTGGCAATGCAGTTATCTATGTTCCTCAACATTGGGGAGTTGATTTAAAGGTAGAAACTTTCTGTGGCGTAGCCAAGGCAGATACTCCTCTAGCCCCAATCAGCAAAACCTTGATTATCCGTGGAGATGTGGCCTTTGGGAAGTTGGGAATTGTCTACGTTAAATAAAAAAATCTTCCAATTCCCTTGCAAAAAAGAAGAAAGTGTGATAACATAGTACGGTATGTGGTGCTAGCACATCCGCTATATTAGATCTAATAGGAGGAAAACACAATGGCTAAAGTATGTTACTTTACAGGTCGTAAGACTGTATCAGGAAACAACCGTTCACACGCGATGAACCAAACAAAACGTGCCGTAAAACCAAACCTTCAAAAAGTTACTGTTCTTATCGATGGTAAACCTAAAAAAGTTTGGGCTTCAGCTCGTGCTTTGAAATCAGGTAAAGTTGAACGCGTTTAATAATAAAAGTAAGGAGACCTTAGGGTCTTTTTTCTTTTACTGTAGATATAAAATCATTTGAAAAATAGAGTAAATATCCGCTGATACAGTATTCTGCTTTTACACTTGGGCTGAAATATGATAAAATAGAGTATCAACTAGTTGAGGTAAAAAGGATGACTGTAAAAATTAATACAAAAGATGGTCAAATCGAACTAACAGATGAAGTGATTGCAACCGTCGTAGGTGGAGCAGCAACTGAGATTTTTGGTGTGGTCGGTATGGCTAGTAAAAATGCCCTCAAAGATAATTTCCAAGCCCTTCTAGGTAAGGAAAATTATTCCAAAGGTGTCGTCGTAAAGGCAGCTGAAGATGGCAGTATTGCAGTTGACGTATATACCGTGTTGAGCTACGGAACAAAGATTAGCGAAGTGTCAAAAAACATTCAAGAGCGTGTTCGATTTAGTTTGGAAAACCAACTTGGAATTACCGCTCAGACTGTAAATGTCTACATTCAAAATATCAAAGTTGTAGGAGAATAACCGTGTCAAAAATTACTACTAGCTTATTTCAAGAAATGGTGCAGGCTGCATCAACTCGTTTGAATAAGCAAGCTGAATATGTCAATTCATTAAACGTCTTTCCAGTTCCAGATGGAGATACTGGAACAAACATGGGAATGACCATTGAAAATGGTGCTAAGGAAGTTGCAGACAAACCAGCTTCTACAGTTGGCGAGGTAGCGAGCATTCTTGCCAAAGGTCTTTTGATGGGTGCGCGTGGAAACTCAGGCGTTATTACGTCTCAGCTTTTCCGTGGATTTTCACAAGCTATCAAGGATAAAGACGAGTTAACAGGTCAAGACTTGGCCCTTGCCTTCCAATCAGGTGTAGAAGTTGCCTATAAGGCAGTGATGAAACCAGTTGAAGGAACGATTTTGACAGTTTCTCGTGGGGCTGCTATCGGTGCTAAGAAAAAAGCTGAGCAGACAGATGACGCTGTTGAAGTCATGCGTGCAGCCTTAGAAGGTGCTAAAACCGCTCTAGCTAAAACGCCAGATATGCTTCCAGTCTTGAAGGAAGTTGGCGTTGTGGATTCAGGTGGTCAAGGACTGGTCTTTATCTACGAAGGTTTCCTTTCAGCCCTTACTGGCGAATATATCGTATCTGAGGACTTTGTAGCGACTCCGGCCAACATGAGTGAAATGATCAATGCAGAACACCACAAGTCTGTAGCTGGTCATGTAGCGACTGAGGATATCACCTTTGGTTATTGTACTGAAATCATGGTAGCTCTTAAGCAAGGTCCAACCTATGCCAAAGATTTTGACTACGACGAATTCCGTAACTACTTGAATGAGCTTGGAGACTCTCTCCTCGTTGTCAATGATGATGAAATTGTTAAAGTCCATGTCCATACAGAAGATCCAGGACTTGTTATGCAAGAAGGTCTCAAATATGGTAGCTTGGTCAAGGTAAAAGTTGACAATATGCGTAACCAACACGAAGCACAGGTTGAGAAAGAAGTTGCTCAAGTTAGCAAACCAGCTGAAGAAAAAGAATATGCTTTGATTGCTGTGGTGGCTGGTAAAGGTCTAGCAGATATCTTCCGTTCTCAAGGTGTGGATTATGTTATTGAAGGCGGTCAAACTATGAACCCTTCAACTGAAGACTTTATCAAGGCTGTTGAACAGGTCAACGCTCGTAACATTATCTTCCTGCCAAATAACAAGAATATCTTCATGGCAGCTCAATCTGCAGCAGAAGTTTTGGAGCAACCAGCAGTAGTGGTAGAAGCTCGTACTCTTCCTCAAGGTTTGACAAGTCTTCTTGCCTTTGATCCAAGCAAGTCCATCGAAGAAAACCAAGAGCGTATGACAGCTGCTCTTAGCGATGTCGTTAGCGGAAGCGTTACAACAGCTGTTCGTGATACAACCATTGATGGCTTAGAAATCCATGAAAACGATAATCTTGGTATGGTGGATGGAAAAATCCTCGTGTCAAACCCTGACATGCACCAAACCTTGACAGAAACATTGAAACATATGTTGGATGAAGATAGTGAAATCGTAACCTTCTATGTTGGTGAAGATGGAAGCGAAGAACTTGCTAATGAAATTGCTCAAGAAATCGCAGAAGAATTCGAAGACGTTGAAGTCGAGATTCACCAAGGTCAACAACCTGTTTACCCATACCTATTTAGTGTAGAATAAGATTAATGAAGGACTGAGAAATCAGTTCTTTTTTCTTTTTTAGTAAATGAAATCGGTATCTTTTTTATAAAAACAAAAATAACATTCATAAATAAACTTTAAAATAGAAAATTCAGAAAATTTCTTCTTTTCTCTTGAAAAATTTTGAAAAAATGGTATGATAGTAACAAGTTATTTTTAAGAGAAGAGAAAGGGGAACAATGGAGAAAATCAGTTTAGAATCTCCTAAGACGGGGTCGGATCTAGTTTTGGAAACACTTCGTGATTTAGGAATTGATACCATCTTTGGTTATCCTGGTGGTGCGGTCTTGCCTTTGTATGATGCGATATATAATTTTAAAGGCATTCGCCACATTCTAGGACGCCATGAGCAAGGTTGTTTGCATGAAGCTGAAGGTTATGCCAAATCAACTGGAAAGTTGGGTGTTGCCGTCGTCACTAGCGGACCGGGAGCAACAAATGCTATTACAGGGATTGCGGATGCCATGAGCGACAGTGTTCCCCTTTTGGTCTTTACAGGTCAGGTGGCGCGAGCAGGGATTGGGAAGGATGCCTTCCAGGAGGCAGACATTGTGGGAATTACCATGCCAATCACTAAGTACAATTACCAAGTTCGGGAGACAGCTGATATCCCTCGAATCATTACGGAAGCTGTCCATATCGCAACTACAGGTCGACCAGGGCCAGTTGTTATTGACCTACCTAAAGACGTATCTGCTTTAGAAACCGACTTCATCTATTCACCAGAAGTGAACCTACCAAGCTATCAACCGACTCTTGAGCCGAATGATATGCAAATCAAGAAAATTTTGAAGCAATTGTCCAAGGCTAAAAAACCAGTCTTGTTAGCTGGTGGGGGGATTAGTTATGCTGAAGCAGCTGCAGAATTAAATGAATTTGCAGAACGCTATCAAATCCCGGTGGTAACCAGTCTTTTGGGACAAGGAACGATTGCAACGAGTCATCCACTCTTCCTTGGAATGGGAGGCATGCACGGGTCATTTGCAGCTAATATTGCCATGACGGAAGCGGACTTTATGATTAGTATTGGTTGTCGTTTCGATGACCGCTTGACGGGGAATCCTAAGACCTTCGCTAAGAATGCTAAGGTTGCTCATATTGATATTGACCCAGCCGAGATTGGCAAGATTATCAGTGCAGATATTCCTGTAGTTGGAGATGCTAAGAAAGCTTTGCAAATGTTGCTGGCTGAACCGACAGTTCATAACAATACTGAGAAATGGATTGAGAAAGTCACTAAAGACAAGAACCGCGTTCGTTCTTACGATAAGAAAGAGCGTGTAGTTCAACCGCAAGCTGTTATTGAACGAATTGGTGAATTAACTAACGGAGATGCTATTGTGGTAACAGACGTTGGTCAACACCAAATGTGGACAGCTCAGTATTATCCCTACCAAAATGAACGTCAGTTAGTGACTTCAGGTGGTTTGGGAACGATGGGATTTGGAATTCCAGCAGCAATCGGAGCTAAAATTGCTAATCCAGATAAGGAAGTAGTCTTGTTTGTTGGGGATGGCGGTTTCCAAATGACTAACCAGGAATTGGCTATTTTGAACATTTACAAGGTGCCAATCAAGGTGGTTATGCTGAACAACCACTCGCTTGGAATGGTTCGCCAGTGGCAGGAATCCTTCTATGAAGGTAGAACATCTGAGTCGGTCTTTGATACTCTTCCTGATTTTCAATTGATGGCACAAGCTTATGGAATTAAAAACTATAAGTTTGACAATCCTGAGACCTTGGCCCAAGACCTTGAAGTCATCACTGAGGATGTTCCTATGCTAATCGAGGTAGATATTTCTCGTAAGGAACAGGTGTTACCAATGGTACCAGCTGGTAAGAGTAATCATGAGATGTTGGGGGTGAAGTTCCATGCGTAGAATGTTAACAGCAAAACTACAGAATCGATCAGGAGTCCTCAATCGCTTTACAGGTGTCCTATCTCGTCGTCAGGTTAATATCGAAAGCATCTCTGTTGGAGCAACAGAAGATCCGAATGTATCTCGTATCACCGTTATTATTGATGTAGCTTCACATGATGAGGTGGAGCAAATTATCAAACAGCTCAATCGTCAAATTGATGTGATTCGCATTCGAGATATTACAGACAAGCCTCATTTGGAGCGCGAGGTAATTTTGGTTAAGATGTCAGCGCCAGCTGAGAAGCGAGCTGAGATTCTAGCGATTATTCAACCTTTCCGTGCAACAGTTGTAGACGTAGCACCAAGCTCGATTACCATTCAGATGACAGGAAATGCTGAAAAGAGTGAAGCTCTGTTGCGAGTCATTCGACCATACGGTATTCGCAATATTGCTCGAACTGGTGCAACTGGATTTACCCGCGATTAATACTCTTCGAAAATCTCTTCAAATCACGTCAGCTTTGCCTTGCCGTACTCAAGTACAGCCTGCGGCTAGCTTCCTAATTTGCTCTTTGATTTTCATTGAGTATAAAAATATTTTAAATTTGTTAAACCAGCCTAAAAGGCAATAAATAATAGAAAAGAGAGAAAAACTATGGCAGTTCAAATGGAATATGAAAAAGATGTTAAAGTAGCAGCACTTGACGGTAAAAAAATCGCCGTTATCGGTTATGGTTCACAAGGACATGCGCATGCTCAAAACTTGCGTGACTCAGGTCGTGATGTCATCATCGGTGTACGTCCAGGTAAATCTTTTGACAAAGCAAAAGAAGATGGATTTGACACTTACACAGTAGCAGAAGCAACTAAATTGGCTGACGTTATCATGATTTTGGCACCAGACGAAATCCAACAAGAATTGTACGAAGCAGAAATCGCTCCAAACTTGGAAGCTGGAAACGCAGTTGGATTTGCTCATGGTTTCAACATTCACTTTGAATTTATCAAAGTTCCTGCAGATGTAGATGTCTTCATGTGTGCTCCTAAAGGACCAGGACACTTGGTACGCCGTACTTACGAAGAAGGATTTGGTGTTCCAGCTCTTTACGCAGTTTACCAAGATGCAACAGGAAATGCTAAAAACATTGCTATGGACTGGTGTAAAGGTGTTGGAGCTGCACGTGTAGGTCTTCTTGAAACAACATACAAAGAAGAAACTGAAGAAGATTTGTTTGGTGAACAAGCTGTACTTTGTGGTGGTTTGACTGCCCTTATCGAAGCAGGTTTCGAAGTCTTGACAGAAGCAGGTTACGCTCCAGAATTGGCTTACTTTGAAGTTCTTCACGAAATGAAATTGATCGTCGACTTGATCTACGAAGGTGGATTCAAGAAAATGCGTCAATCAATTTCAAACACTGCTGAGTACGGTGACTATGTATCAGGTCCACGTGTGATTACTGAGCAAGTTAAAGAAAACATGAAAGCTGTCTTGGCAGATATCCAAAATGGTAAATTTGCAAATGACTTTGTAAATGACTATAAAGCTGGACGTCCAAAATTGACTGCTTACCGTGAACAAGCAGCTAACCTTGAAATTGAAAAAGTTGGTGCAGAATTGCGTAAAGCAATGCCTTTCGTTGGTAAAAACGACGACGATGCATTCAAAATCTATAACTAATTGATAGCAATTAAGGTGAAGGCGAGTTGGTGGACTAACTCGCTTTTATAATCAATTCATCTCTCTTTTAAGAGGGTGGATTGTGATAGTATGAAATAGTCTAGGAGAAAAAGATGTTAAGTTCAAAAGATATCATCAAGGCTCATAAGGTCTTGAACGGTGTGGTTGTGAATACTCCACTGGATTATGACCATTATTTATCGGAGAAGTATGGTGCTAAGATTTATTTGAAAAAGGAAAATGCCCAACGTGTTCGTTCCTTTAAAATTCGTGGTGCCTATTATGCCATTTCTCAGCTCAGTAAGGAAGAGCGTGAGCGTGGGGTAGTCTGTGCCTCTGCGGGAAATCATGCGCAGGGAGTTGCCTATACTTGTAATGAGATGAAAATTCCTGCTACTATTTTTATGCCAATTACTACTCCGCAACAAAAGATTGGTCAAGTTCGCTTTTTTGGTGGGGATTTCGTAACCATTAAACTAGTTGGAGATACCTTTGATGCTTCTGCTAAGGCAGCTCAAGAATTTACAGTCTCTGAAAATCGTACCTTTATTGATCCCTTTGATGATGCCCATGTTCAAGCAGGTCAAGGGACAGTTGCTTATGAGATTTTAGAAGAAGCTCGAAAAGAATCGATTGATTTTGATGCTGTCTTGGTTCCTGTTGGTGGTGGCGGTCTCATTGCTGGGGTTTCTACCTATATCAAGGAAACAAGTCCAGAGATTGAGGTTATCGGAGTAGAGGCGAATGGAGCGCGTTCCATGAAGGCTGCCTTTGAAGCTGGTGGTCCAGTCAAACTCAAAGAAATTGACAAATTTGCGGATGGGATTGCTGTACAAAAGGTAGGTCAATTGACCTATGAAGCAACTCGTCAACATGTTCAAACCTTAGTAGGTGTCGATGAGGGGTTGATTTCTGAAACCTTGATTGACCTCTACTCTAAGCAAGGGATTGTTGCAGAACCTGCTGGAGCGGCTAGTATCGCTTCTTTAGAGGTTTTGGCTGAATATATCAAGGGGAAAACCATTTGTTGTATCATTTCTGGAGGGAATAATGATATCAACCGTATGCCAGAAATGGAAGAGCGTGCCCTGATTTATGATGGAATCAAGCATTACTTTGTGGTCAATTTTCCACAGCGTCCGGGAGCTTTGCGTGAGTTTGTAAATGATATCTTGGGGCCAAATGATGATATCACACGTTTTGAGTATATCAAACGAGCTAGCAAGGGGACAGGCCCAGTATTGATTGGGATTGCCCTAGCAGATAAGCATGATTATGCAGGCTTGATTCGTCGAATGGAAGGTTTTGATCCATCTTATATTAACTTAAATGGTAATGAAACGCTCTATAATATGCTTGTCTGAGGACTAATAAAAAAATATCATATTATTTGCACAACTGATGTATAAGTGCTATAATGAGGGTGAAGAAAGGGGGCGATTCCTATGGACTTGGGAAATCGATTACGCTATTTCTATCACAAGTCATTATAGTACCTATTATTTTTTGATTCAGTTTATAGTAAGGGAGTAAAATTACTTGTTATATATAAGGAGCATTTTTAGAATCAACTATTTTATATATGTCTAATCTGAAATTTGGCTAAATATAATAGGAATTAGAAAAAATAATCAATACTAATGAGAAGCCTTATACTGAGTTAATTGAGAAGAGTGATAAGATACTAAGAAGATAAAAACAGTGGAAAATGTTGGAAGATAGGATACTATTGTTTCCTAACTACTCATCTTTTTATAGGTTTGAAGAAATAAAAAGGAATATTGATAAAGTAAATAAATAGTACAAGTTGACCAAATGATTGAATGCTGGTGCAGACATGAAAAAGTCTAAAAGGAGAAAAATACTCGTTAGAAATGGTTTAGAGCAGAAGATTATTTTGTCAAATTTTTTTGTTTTACAGTGGAATAAATAATATGAAATAAGATTAGAATATGTCTAGATTATCGAGAATCAGCATCTGTCAAATATGAATATTATTACAAATAAAAGAGTTAATAATACAATTGTTTTAAAGGTGTTTACTAATGGTTTATAGCAAGCAGAAACCTATATATTATCGGCTTTAATAAGATAGTAATAAAAATATAAGTCATTAATTTTATTGAATATATGTTTATTTTATTGACAAAAAGCATAAAAACGTATACAATTAAAAGCGTATACAACTAAATATCGTAAATAAGAAAATAGGAGAAAGACATGGCTAAGTCAAATTTTGAAAAAGTAGAATCAGTTGTTGGCTGGGTTCGTGATAAGAAAATCACAGGCTACCGTATCTCTAAAGAAACGAATGCGCGTGAAATGTCTATCATTGCTCTAGCGCAGGGGCGTGCAAAAGTAAAAAATATTTCATTTGAAACAGCTCTAGGTTTAATTGATTTCTATGATAAAAATCATGAAAAATTTGAAGATTAATCTTTGGATAATGGTGGATTCTTGAATAGGATCTGCCTTTTCATTTTTGAGGCTAGTAAAAAGACTGCACGGTTGATGCAGCCTTTTCTTTTTATTTGAGATAGCGTTGAAGGAACTCTTTTGTACGGTCTTCTTTAGGATTGGTGAAGAGGTCTTCTGGTTTACCTTCTTCAGCAATTACACCCTTATCCATAAAGATAACACGGTGAGAGACATCACGGGCGAATTCCATTTCGTGAGTTACAACAATCATAGTCAAGCCTTCCTGAGCCAGATCTTGCATGATTTTGAGGACCTCTCCAACCATTTCTGGATCGAGAGCTGATGTTGGTTCATCAAAGAGAATGGCGTCAGGATTCATTGAAAGGGCACGAGCGATGGCCACACGTTGTTTTTGACCACCTGAGAGTTGTTTCGGTTTTGCTTGCCAGTAGCGTTCTCCCATGCCGACCTTTTCAAGGTTTTCTTTGGCAATCTTTTCAGCTTCTGTACGTTCGCGTTTAAGGACAGTCGTCTGAGCGACAATTGTGTTTTCAAGTACGTTAAGATTTTCAAAGAGGTTAAAGGATTGGAACACCATCCCCAACTTTTCACGGTATTGCGTGAGGTCATAGCCTTTTTCGAGAACGTTTTGTCCATGATAAAGGATTTGTCCATCAGTTGGAGTTTCAAGTAGGTTAATGGAGCGTAGGAAGGTTGATTTTCCGCTTCCAGAGCTTCCGATGATAGAGATAACTTCACCCTTGTGAACAGTTAGAGAAATGTCTTTTAGCACTTCGTTTTGTCCATAGGATTTTTTGAGGTGTTTAATTTCAAGGATTGCTTGTGTCATTATTTCAAATCCTCCGTTTGCATTTGGTTAGCACCTGTAGTATAGGTATCCATGTCCATGCGGCGTTCGATGAAGCGTAGGATACGTGTTACGGTGAAGGTGAGGACAAAGTAAATCACGGCGATGATTGTAAATGTCTGGAAGTATTGATAGGTTTGTGTTGCTACGGTATTTCCTGAGAAATAAAGTTCGACAACAGAGATAACGTTCAATACAGATGTATCTTTGATATTGATGACAAATTCATTACCAGTTGCTGGTAGGATGTTACGGACTACTTGAGGGAGGACAATCTTACGCATGGTTTGGTTATGAGTCATACCAAGTGCAGTTGCGGCTTCAAATTGTCCCTTGTCAACTGCTAGGATACCACCACGGACGATTTCAGTCATGTAGGCACCAGTGTTGATCGAAACGATGAAGATAGCAGCCAGTGTACGGTCAAGGTTAATACCGAAAGCTTGGGCAGTTCCATAGTAGATAACCATCGATTGAACAATCATTGGTGTACCACGGAAGATTTCAATATAGACATTGAGAATCCAGCCGACTAGTTTTTGTAGGCCATAAATGGCTTTATTCTCAGATAGAGGAGCAGTACGGAAGACACCAATGGCAAGTCCAATAATGAGACCTGTGATGGTTCCGACGATAGAGATTAAAAGAGTGACACCAGCACCACGCAAGAGTTGTTGCCAGTTTTCAGAAAGAATTTTAGCGACTTGACTAAAGAAACTACTGCTAGTCTCTTCAGTTGTTGTAGCTTCGGCAGGTTGTTCCTTGATCATACGATCCATCAAGGCAACTTGATCGTCTTTTGAAATGGTTTCAATGCTGGCATTGATTTGGCTAATACGGTTGTCATCTTTACGAAGTCCGATGGCGATAGCTGTATCTTCTTCCCCCGTTTTGAAACCTGGTTCTACTTGAACCATCTTGAACTTAGAGTTCGCAGCTTCAGCAGTCAGTGCTTCTGGGCGTTCAGAAACATAGGCATCGATGACACCAGCCTCAAGAGCTTGGCGCATTTGAGCGAAGTCTCCCATGGCAGTTTCTTTTTTAGCACCTGGGATTTGACCAATCAAGTCATAAAGATAGACACCTTGTTGAGAAGTGATTTTTGCACCGTTAAAGTCATCCAAAGATTTTGCGTTTGCATAAGTAGAATCTTTTTTGACAAGCAAAACTGGTTCGCTAGTGTAGTAACTGCTTGAAAATGCAATTTCTTGTTTGCGTTCGGCAGTAGGACTCATACCTGCGATAATCATGTCAATCTTACCAGAAGTAAGGGCAGGAACTAGACCTTCCCACTTTGTTTTAACAACCAAAGGTTCTTTACCTAAGTCCTTAGCGATTTTCTTGGCGATTTGAACATCGTATCCGTTAGCATACTGGTTAGTCCCATCGATTTTGACAGCCCCATTGCTATCATCATCCTGAGTCCAGTTAAAGGGAGCATATGCTGCTTCCATCCCGATGCGTAAATATTCATCGGCTTGGGCAACATTGACAAGTCCCAGCATCAGCAAGAGACTTGTGAAAATAGATAAGTATATTTTTCTCATGATTTCTCCTATTTCTAATCTATTAAAAAATAACTGCCTCCTATTTTATCGAAAAAAACTCTATTTTTCAACATAGGTAAGCCCTTACTTATGAAAAAATGATATAATGATAGCAAAGATAAAAAAGGGGACTTAGTTGATGAAAAAAACTTTTTTCTTGCTGTTATTTTGTTTGTTTTGTATGTTTCCACTCTCGGTTTTTGCCATTGATTTTAAGATAAACTCTTATCAAGGAGATTTGTATATTCATGCAGACAATACGGCAGAATTTAGACAGAAGATAGTTTACCAGTTTGAGGAGGACTTTAAGGGGCAAATCGTGGGACTTGGACGTGCTGGCAAGATGCCTAGCGGATTTGAGATAGATCCTCAACCAAAGGTTCAGGCCTCGAAAAACGGTGCTGAACTGACAGACGTTACTAGCGAAGTGACAGAAGAGGCGAATGGTTATACTGTGAAAGTCTACAATTCAGGTCAAGAAGGCGACACAGTTGAAGTTGACCTCGTTTGGAACTTAAAGAATTTACTTTTCCTTTATGATGACATCGCTGAATTAAATTGGCAACCTCTGACAGATAGTTCAGGAGCTATTGGAAAGTTTGAATTTCATGTAAAGGGGGACAAGGGGGCTGAAAAACTCTTTTTCCATACAGGGAAACTTTTTAGAGAGGGAACGATTGAAAAGAGTAACCTTGATTATACTATCCGTTTAGACAATCTTCCGCCTAAGCGTGGAGTTGAATTGCATGCCTACTGGCCTCGAACTGATTTTGCTAGCGCTAGGGATCAGGGATTGAAAGGAAATCGTTTAGAAGAATTTAATAAGATAGAAGACTCGATTTTTAAAGAAAAAGAGCAAAGTAAACAACTCGTTACCTGGGTCTTCCCTTTGATACTTTCTATCTCCTTGTTATTGAGTGTCTGCTTCTATTTTATTTATAGAAGAAAGACCACTCCTTCGGTCAAATATGCCAAAAATCATCGTATCTATGAACCACCAATGGAATTAGAGCCTATGGTTTTATCAGAGGCTGTCTACTCGACCTCCTTGGAGGAAGTGAGTCCCTTGGTCAAGGGAGCTGGAAAATTTACCTTTGATCAACTTATTCAAGCTACCTTGCTAGATGTGATAGACCGTGGGAATGTCTCTATCATTTCAGAAGGAGATGCAGTTGGTTTGAGGCTAGTAAAAGAAGATGGTTTGTCAAGTTTTGAGAAAGACTGTCTAAATCTGGCTTTTTCAGGCAAAAAAGAAGAAACTCTTTCCAATTTGTTTGCGGATTACAAGGTATCTGATAGTCTTTATCGTAGAGCAAAAGTCTCTGATGAAAAACGGATTCAAGCAAGAGGGCTTCAACTCAAATCTTCTTTTGAAGAAGTATTGAAAGAGATGCAAGAAGGAGTGAAAAATCGGGTTATTTTCTGGGGGCTCCCAGATTATTATCGTCCTTTAACTGGTGGGGAAAAGGCCTTGCAAGTGGGTATGGGACTCTCTACTATCTTGCCTTTATTTATCGGATTTGGTTTGTTCTTGTACAGTTTGGATGTTTATGGCTATCTTTACCTCCCCTTGCCAATACTTGGTTTTCTAGGTTTGGTTTTGGCTGTTTTCTATTATTGGAAGCTTCGTCTAGATAATCGTGATGGTGTCCTAAATGAAGCAGGGGCAGAAGTCTACTATCTCTGGACCAGTTTTGAAAATATGTTGCGTGAGATTGCACGATTGGATCAGGCTGAATTGGAAAGTATTGTGGTCTGGAATCGCCTCTTGGTCTATGCGACTTTATTTGGCTATGCGGACAAGGTCAGCCATTTGATGAAGGTTCATCATATCCAAGTGGAAAATCCAGATATCAACCTCTATGTAGCTTATGGTTGGCATAGTATGTTTTATCATTCAAGTGCGCAAATGAGCCATTATGCCAGCGTCGCAAACACAGCAAGTACCTATTCCGTATCTTCTGGAAGTGGAAGTTCTGGCGGTGGCTTCTCTGGAGGAGGAGGCGGTGGCAGCATCGGTGCCTTTTAAAGAGAACTGCCATATACTGAAAAAGTATGCTATAATGGAAGATAGAAAAAGGAGTAATCTATGTATCTTATTGAAATTTTAAAATCTATCTTCTTCGGGATTGTTGAAGGAATTACGGAATGGTTGCCGATTTCGAGTACAGGTCACTTGATTTTAGCAGAGGAGTTTATCCAATACCAAAATCAAAATGAAGCCTTTATGTCCATGTTTAATGTCGTGATTCAGCTTGGTGCTATTTTAGCGGTTATGGTCATTTACTTTAACAAGCTCAATCCTTTCAAATCGACTAAGGATAAGCAGGAAGTTCGTAAGACTTGGAGACTGTGGTTGAAGGTCTTGGTTGCCACTTTGCCTTTACTTGCCGTCTTTAAATTTGATGATTGGTTTGATACCCACTTCCATAACATGGTTTCTGTTGCTCTCATGTTGATTATCTATGGGATTGCCTTTATCTATTTGGAAAAGCGCAATGAAGCGCGTGCTATAGAGCCAAGTGTAACAGAGTTGGACAAACTTCCTTATACGACAGCATTCTATATCGGACTCTTCCAAGTTCTTGCCCTTTTACCAGGAACTAGCCGTTCAGGAGCGACTATTGTCGGTGGTTTGTTAAATGGAACCAGTCGTTCTGTTGTGACGGAATTTACCTTCTATCTTGGAATTCCTGTTATGTTTGGAGCTAGTGCCTTAAAGATTTTCAAATTTATAAAAGCAGGACAACTCTTGAGCTTTGGGCAATTGTTCTTGCTCTTGGTTGCGATGGGAGTAGCCTTTGCAGTCAGCATGGTCGCTATTCGTTTCTTGACAAGCTATGTAAAAAAACACGACTTTACCCTTTTTGGTAAATACCGTATCGTGCTTGGTAGTGTCTTACTACTTTACAGCTTTGTCCGTTTATTTGTATAAGAAAAACCTTGAAGGGGCAACTCTTCAAGGTTTTATACTCTTCGAAAATCTCTTCAAACTGCATCAGCTCTATCTGCAACCTCAAAACAGTGTTTTGAGCAGCCTGCGGCTAGCTTTCTAGTTTGCTCTTTGATTTTCATTGAGCTTTAAAATCCAGTTACGGTAATCCCCAGCAGGCGGACGCCTTTTTCTTTCTCGTCCAACTCTTCATAGAGTTGCAGGGCTATTTGGCTGATCTGACTAGCATCCTGCGTTTTTTGATCCAGACTTTTTCGTTTAGTCAGAGTTGAAAAGTCTTCGTAGCGGATTTTCAGAATGACAATTTTTCCAGCTTTTTCTTGTTGACTGAGATTGAGAGCGACTCTTTCTGATAGGAGAGTCAGCTCTTTTTTGATGTCTTCCTCGGCACGGAGAATTTTTCCATAGGTTTTCTCTTTCCCGATTGATTTACGGATACGATTGGATTTGACCGGGGAATTGTGAATACCACGAGCCTTTCGATAAAGGTCATAGCCCAGTCTGCCAAAACGGTCTATCAGGGTCACTTCAGGGACTTCAAGCAAATCAGCGCCGGTAAAAACACCCATTTGATGAAGTCTTTCCACCGTCTTTTTTCCTACTCCATGAAACTTGGAAATATCCATTTGTTTGAGGAAATCCTCAGCCTGGTCAGGTAAAATCACTGTCAGACCATGTGGCTTTTGATAATCGCTGGCCATTTTAGCTAAGAATTTGTTGTAGGAGACGCCTGCGGAAGCAGTCAGGTGTAGTTCCTGCCAGATATCCTCTTGAATGAGACGAGCAATTTTGACCGCTGACTTGATACCGAGTTTATTTTCTGTCACATCTAAATAGGCTTCGTCAATGCTCATGGGTTCAATCAAATCTGTATAACGCTTAAAGATAGCTCGAATCTGGAGGCCCACAGTCTTGTATTTCTCATAATTCCCTGAGATAAAGACGGCCTGGGGACAACGCTCATAGGCTTCTTTGGAACTCATGGCTGAATGGACACCAAAAGCTCGCGCCTCATAGCTACAAGTGGAAACGACACCACGCCCACCTGTTTGTCGAGGGTCGCTACCGATAATGACAGGTTTTCCTCTGAGTTTAGGATTATCTCTGATTTCGACCGCAGCAAAAAAGGCATCCATGTCAATATGGATGATTTTTCTTGACAAATCATTTAATAAAGGAAAAATCAACATGTCTGGTCCCCTTTTTACTGCTTATTTTCTTTTATTATACCCTTTTTTCTGAAAAAAAGAAAAAAGGCTTTAATTTTTTCAAAAATATAATACAGTTTGGGATAAAATATAGACTGTTTTAGAAAAGAAAGTGTAAAAATAGGGATTTATCACTTGTTGAAATCGGTTACTGTATGGTATACTTGTCTCATGAATGTAACAGATGGATGTTACTAGAAAGAAAAAAGAGGACATTAACATGGTTGTTAAGACAGTTGTTGAAGCACAAGATATTTTTGACAAAGCTTGGGAAGGCTTCAAAGGCGTAGATTGGAAAGAAAAAGCAAGTGTGTCACGCTTTGTACAAGCTAACTACACACCTTATGACGGAGACGAAAGCTTCCTTGCAGGACCAACAGAACGTTCACTTCACATCAAAAAAATTGTAGAAGAAACTAAGGCTCACTACGAAGAAACTCGTTTCCCAATGGACACTCGTCCAACTTCTATCGCTGATATCCCTGCAGGATTTATCGATAAAGAAAACGAAGTTATCTTTGGTATCCAAAATGACGAACTCTTCAAATTGAACTTCATGCCAAAAGGTGGTATCCGTATGGCTGAAACTACTTTGAAAGAAAATGGATACGAACCAGACCCAGCTGTTCACGAAATCTTTACTAAATACGTAACAACAGTTAACGACGGTATCTTCCGTGCTTACACTTCAAACATCCGTCGCGCTCGTCACGCTCACACTGTAACTGGTCTTCCAGATGCATACTCACGCGGACGTATCATCGGTGTTTATGCACGTCTTGCTCTTTACGGTGCAGACTACTTGATGCAAGAAAAAGTAAACGACTGGAATGCAATCGAAGAAATCGATGAAGAAACAATCCGTCTTCGTGAAGAAATCAACCTTCAATACCAAGCATTGCAACAAGTTGTTCGCTTGGGTGACCTTTACGGAGTTGACGTTCGCAAACCAGCGATGAACGTTAAAGAAGCTATCCAATGGGTTAACATCGCCTTCATGTCTGTCTGCCGTGTTATCAACGGTGCTGCTACATCTCTAGGTCGTGTGCCAATCGTATTGGACATCTTTGCAGAACGTGACCTTGCTCGTGGTACATTTACTGAATCAGAAATCCAAGAATTCGTTGATGATTTCGTTATGAAACTTCGTACAGTTAAATTTGCTCGTACAAAAGCTTACGACCAATTGTACTCAGGTGACCCAACATTCATCACAACTTCTATGGCTGGTATGGGTAACGACGGTCGTCACCGTGTTACTAAGATGGACTACCGTTTCTTGAACACTCTTGACAACATCGGTAACTCTCCAGAACCAAACTTGACAGTTCTTTGGACTGACAAATTGCCATACAACTTCCGTCGCTACTGTATGCACATGAGCCACAAACACTCTTCTATCCAATACGAAGGTGTTACAACAATGGCTAAAGACGGATATGGTGAAATGAGCTGTATCTCATGCTGTGTGTCTCCACTTGACCCAGAAAATGAAGAACAACGCCACAACATCCAGTACTTCGGTGCGCGTGTAAACGTATTGAAAGCCCTTCTTACTGGTTTGAACGGTGGTTACGACGATGTTCACAAAGACTACAAAGTATTTGATATCGAACCAATCCGTGACGAAGTTCTTGAATTTGAATCAGTTAAAGCTAACTTTGAAAAATCTCTTGACTGGTTGACTGACACTTACGTAGATGCTTTGAACATCATCCACTACATGACTGATAAGTACAACTACGAAGCTGTTCAAATGGCCTTCTTGCCAACTAAACAACGTGCCAACATGGGATTCGGTATCTGTGGATTTGCCAACACTGTTGACACATTGTCAGCTATCAAATACGCTACAGTTAAACCAATCCGTGACGAAAATGGCTACATCTACGATTACGAAACAATCGGTGAATACCCACGTTGGGGTGAAGATGACCCACGTTCAAACGAATTGGCAGAATGGTTGATCGAAGCTTACACAACTCGTCTACGTAGCCACAAACTTTACAAAGATGCAGAAGCTACAGTTTCACTTTTGACTATCACATCTAACGTTGCTTACTCTAAACAAACTGGTAACTCACCAGTCCACAAAGGTGTATACCTCAACGAAGATGGTTCTGTTAACTTGTCTAAACTTGAATTCTTCTCACCAGGTGCTAACCCATCTAACAAAGCTAAAGGTGGATGGTTGCAAAACTTGAACTCACTTTCTAGCCTTGACTTTAGTTACGCAGCTGATGGTATCTCATTGACTACACAAGTTTCACCTCGCGCGCTTGGTAAGACTCGTGACGAACAAGTTGATAACTTGGTAACAATCCTTGATGGTTACTTCGAAAACGGTGGACAACACGTTAACTTGAACGTTATGGACTTGAACGATGTTTACGAAAAGATCATGTCAGGTGAAGACGTTATCGTACGTATCTCTGGATACTGTGTAAACACTAAATACCTCACTCCAGAACAAAAAACTGAATTGACACAACGTGTCTTCCACGAAGTTCTTTCAATGGATGATGCATTGAGCTAATCAATTAACTTGAATAAGGAAAAGGAACCCTCGGTCAAACGACTGAGGGTTATTTTTTGGACTATTAAATTCCTTAAGTCAGGTATTGAAATGTCTGACCGGGATTCAAAGATACTTGTTGAGTTGCGGGAGGTATTTGATATTCAATGAAAATCAAAGAGCAAACTAGGAAGCTAGCCGCAGGTTGCTCAAAGCACCGCTTTGAGGTTGTAGATAAGACTGACAAAGTCAGTCACACATATACGGCAAGGCGAAGCTGACGTGGTATTTTTATTTTCGAAGAGTATGAAAATAAAAATACCACACTTTGTAGGTTTACAAGGTGTGGTTGTATTTTATCTCTTAGACCAAGTTCTCTTCATAAAGAGAAGTAGGATTGGATAAATCTCCAAGCGCCCTGCAATCATTGCAAAGGAGAGGAGAATTTTTGAGATAGGACTAAAGATTGAGAAACTAGAAGTGGTTCCTAGAATAGGTCCGATATTATTGAAACAGCTAAAGACAGCACTGGTAACGACTAGAAAATCATTGCTATCTAGGCTGACAATAAAGATAAGGGATAGCAAAATCATAGAATAGATGACAAAGTACTTGAGAATCTTATGCTGGGTATCTTTGTCAATCACCGTTTTATTAACATGGAGGGTCAAAACACGGTGGGGCGATAGAATTGACAAAATTTGGTTTTTGGCAATTTTTGAAAGGATGAGGCCTCGAATAACCTTGAGTCCACCTGCGGTTGAACCAGCAGAACCACCGATTCCCATGAGGAAGAGAAGGATAAACTGGGAGAAGAGGGGCCAGTTGGTAATATCCCCGTAACCAAAACCAGTCGTCGTAATGATATTGGAAACTTGGAAGAAGGCCATTTCAAAACTCTTTGAAAATCCTGGATAGAGATAGAGAGTATTGAGGCTAATCAAGCCTGTAGAAAGCAGAACAATTACCAAGTAAGCTCGGAGTTCTTCATCTCCAAAGAAGGCCTTGACGCGACGGAGCATGAGGTAGTAGTAGAGATTGAAATTTACCCCAAAAACCAAAACTCCGATACTAACCAGATAGGTAATCAGTGAGCTACCATAGTGGGCGATTCCATCGTTATAGACGGTAAAACCTCCTGTACCTGCTGTTCCCATGGCAATGACAAAACTATCAAATAGGGGCATGCCAGCCAGATAATAGATGATGACAAAGAGGGAGAAGAGAGCTAGATAAAGGAGATAGAGAATCTGGGCAGTATTTTTGAGTTTGGATACAACCTTGCCAAAAACAGGGCCAGGAACCTCAGCTTTCATCACTTCTAGGTGGCTATTCTTGGCATTGTCCATAATAGCAAGTGCAAAAACAAGCACTCCCATCCCTCCAATCAAGTGGGTAAAACTTCGCCAGAAGAGGAGGGAACGACTGAGAACCGAAACGTCGTTCAGAATAGTTGCTCCAGTAGTTGTAAAGCCAGAACTAATTTCAAAAAAGGCATCGATAACGCTGGGAATTTGCTTAGCAAAAACAAAGGGGAGACCGCCAAAGAAGGACCAAAGGATCCAACAGAGGGCAACAATCAAGACTCCCTCCTTGGCATAAATCCGTTGATTTTTGGGCTTTTGTAAAATTCCTGAACCGCCTAGTAATACGAGAATCCCTATTGTTGAAAAGAGGGCCGTAAAGACTTGGCTCGATTCACGGTAATAGACAGCGACAGACACAGGAACCAAAAGAAGAACAGCTTCAATCAAAAGTAATTTTGAAAGGAGGTAGCGAATCATACTTTTATTCATTTCTTACCTCGCGATCAAGTCATAAATCTTGGTGATGTTTGGCAACAAGGTTGTTACTAGGAGCTTGTCTCCGACTTCAAGCGTATCCTCCCCAGTAGGGAAAATAGTCTTGCCCTTTCGAATGATGGCTGCAATAAGAACCCCTTTTTTCAGTTTTAGTTGAGAAAGAGGTTTGGCAGTCATTTTATTGGCTTCCTTGATATGGAATTGTAGGGTTTCGATTTGGCCATTTGCTAGATGGTGCATGGCTTGAAGGTCTGAATACTGGGCATTCACACGGCCACGAATAAAGTGCATGATTGTATCTACAGCGATGATTTTAGGTGTGATGATACTTGAAAAATCAGGCGCATTGATAATTTCGAGGAGACTGGTACGATTGACCTTGGTGATATTTTTTTGTACACCTACCCTGTCAAGGAACATAGAGGTAATCAGATTTTCCTCATCAACCCCTGTTAGAGTCGCAACGGCATCATAGTTTTGAGCACTTTCTTCCAGCAGGATATCTTTTGCGGTACCATCTCCTTGAACGATGTAGAGGTTTGGGAATTTCTCGCTAAAGAAGCTAGCGATTTCAGGATTGATTTCAATAACCTTGGTATCAATACGACTGTCTTTTAGGATACCTAGTAGATAATAGGCGATTCTACCAGCTCCAACAATAAGAAGGCTCTTCACGGCACGAGATTTAAAATAATTATGGAAGAGCATCATATCAACACGGTTACCAGTGACAAAGATTCTATCTTTATCCTGTATGGTCATGTCACCGCTTGGAATGATAATTTGATGATCCCTCTCTATCGCACAGACAATAACATTGCCAAATTTTTTCCGAAAATCAAAAATGGGCATTTGGCAAAGACCGCTAGAAGACTTAACAGTGAATTCCATCAAGCTGACCCGTCCACCAAAGAAACGTTCGACAGAGAGGGCGTTGGGGAAGTCAATGATATTGGCAATAGCACGGGCAGCCAAGAGCTCAGGGTTAACGATAAGAGAAAAACCGAGAATATTCTTTTCCTTGAAATAAGAGTTAGAATATTCAGGGTTCCGTACCCGAACGATGGTCTCTTTAGCTCCCATTTTTTTGGCTAGAACGGCTGCAATCATGTTCACTTCATCGTATTCAGTCAGGGCGATAAAGATATCACAATCCTGGACACTGGCTTGCTCAAGGATGGTAAAATCGGCCCCGTTACCAAGGATACCCATGATATCAAAGCGATTAACAATATGATTGAGGACAGCTTCGTCTTGCTCAATCAGCAAAACATCATGCTTTTCTGCAACCAAGGAGCGACAGAGGGCAAAACCAACTTTTCCCCCTCCGACAAGGATAATTTTCATATTAAAACCTACTTTTTCATGATGTAACTATCATACCTTTTTTCAAGAAAAAATGCACCTACTAGCTAATCACCAGAGCTTTTAGTAGGAAATTTGCTATAAGGTAAAACTATACCCTAACCAATTGAAATAGCTATTAGCGACTTTCTCTGAAATATGGTATGATAAAGGGTGTATAAGGAGATAAAATGAATAATAATTTACTGGTATTACAATCAGACTTTGGTCTGGTTGATGGTGCGGTATCGGCTATGATTGGAGTGGCTTTAGAAGAGTCTCCAACCTTAAAAATTCATCATTTGACGCACGATATCACGCCTTATAATATTTTTGAGGGGAGTTACCGTCTCTTTCAGACTGTGGATTACTGGCCTGAGGGAACGACATTTGTATCGGTGGTCGATCCAGGTGTCGGCTCGAAACGTAAGAGTGTGGTTGCCAAGACTGCAAAAAATCAATACATTGTCACGCCAGATAATGGGACGCTTTCTTTTATCAAGAAACACGTTGGCATTGTAGCTATTCGTGAGATTTCTGAAGTGGCCAATAGACGTCAAAATACAGAGCATTCTTATACCTTCCACGGTCGTGATGTCTATGCCTATACTGGTGCTAAACTGGCCAGTGGTCACATTTCTTTTGAGGAAGTGGGACCAGAGCTCAGTGTGGATCAGATTGTGGAGCTTCCAGTCGTAGAGACCATCATTGAAGACCATTTGGTGAAGGGAGCTATTGATATTCTGGATGTGCGTTTCGGCTCGCTTTGGACCTCTATCACACGAGAAGAGTTTTACAAGCTGGGACCAGCATTCGGTGACCGTTTTGAGGTGACTATCTATCATGCAGATATGCTGGTCTATCAAAATCAGGTTGTTTATGGCAAATCATTTGCAGATGTGAGAATTGGGCAACCCATCCTTTACATCAACTCTCTCTATCGTTTAGGTCTGGCTATCAACCAAGGTTCCTTTGCCAAGGCCTATAATGTGGGTGTCGGTTCATCTTGGACCATTGAAATAAAGAAAATAGAATCATAAAATAGGAGAATATAGATGAAAAATCAATCAATTAAACAAGTTGTTGCTATCGGTGTTGGAGCTGCGCTCTTTGTTGTCATCGGGATGATCAGTATTCCAACGCCTGTTCCAAATACAAGCATCCAGCTTCAGTATGCGGTACAGAGCCTCTTGTCTATTATTTTTGGCCCTCTAGTGGGACTACTTGTTGGTTTAATTGGGCATGCGGTGAAGGACTCTCTTGCTGGCTACGGTCTATGGTGGACTTGGATTATTGCTAGTGGTCTCTTTGGTCTAGCTGTAGGTCTCTTTAGAAAATACATTCGAGTAACACAGGGTGTTTTTGAGTTGAAGGATATTGTCTTCTTTAACCTCATTCAGATTGTTGCAAATGCTCTTGTTTGGGGTGTCTGGGCACCACTTGGAGATGTTGTGATTTATCAAGAAGCGGCAGAAAAAGTATTTGCCCAAGGGATTGTTGCGGGAATTGCTAATGCTGTAACTGTAGCTATCGCAGGTACCCTTCTCTTGCTAGCTTATTCACGTACGCAGACTCGTTCAGGAAGTTTGAAAAAGGATTAACATAAAGGAAAAGGCTGGGCAACCGGTCTTTTTCGATGTTTATAGACTAGTCGGGTAAGCAATTTAGGCTAGGAATCTTGTTGGCGCTAAGTTTTTAATAGAAGAGTCTGCAAGAAGGGTTCGATTTATGATAAAATAGAAGTCTAAGAAGCGAATGAAGAGAGTAAGATGAAAGAAGCTATAATTGAGTGGAAGGATTTCTCTTTCCAGTATGAAACGCAACAAGAACCAACCTTGCAAGGGGTGGATTTGACTATTTATAAGGGAGAGAAAGTCTTAATTGTTGGGCCATCTGGCTCAGGCAAGTCTACCTTGGGTCAGTGTTTGAATGGAATTATTCCCAATATTTACAAGGGTCAGATGTCTGGAGAATTTTTGATCAAGGGGCAAGCGGCCTTTGATATGAGTATCTATGATAAATCTCATCTGGTTAGCACGGTTTTGCAGGATACAGATGGGCAGTTTATCGGCTTATCTGTGGCAGAGGATTTGGCTTTTGCTCTAGAAAATGATGTAACAAGTTTAGAAGAGATGAAAAGCCGTGTTCATAAATGGTCTGAAAAGCTGGACCTTCTTTCTTTACTGTCTCAGCGTCCTCAGGATTTGTCAGGTGGACAAAAGCAGCGAGTCAGTCTGGCTGGTGTCTTGATTGATGAGAGTCCGATTCTTTTGTTTGATGAGCCACTCGCCAATCTGGATCCCAAGTCAGGTCAGGATATTATCGAATTGATTGATCAGATTCATAAGGAGGAGGGGACGACGACACTTATTATCGAGCACCGTTTGGAGGACGTTCTGCATCGTCCTGTGGATCGGATTGTCTTGATAAACGATGGTCGTATCCTCTTTAATGGGAGCCCTGACCAGCTACTGGCGACTGATCTATTGACCCAAAATGGAATTCGAGAACCCCTTTATCTAACCACTCTCCGTCAATTGGGTGTGGATTTAGCCAAGGAAGAACAATTAGCAAATTTGGACAACTTGTCTATCTCAAAAGGCCAGGTTCAGTTGCAGAATGAACTGGCAAAAGAGACGCCAGATTTGCAGTCACTCTTTAAATTAGAGGATCTGTCTTTTTCTTATGATGATAGACCGATTTTAAAATCCATTTATTTAGATATTAAAAAGGGTGAAAAGATTGCTATTGTCGGGAAAAATGGGGCTGGGAAGTCAACTCTAGCCAAGGCCTTAAGTAGCTTTATCCAGACAGAAGGTTCTTATCTTTGGGAAGGACAGGATATCAAGGGAGATTCTGTTGCAGAGCGGGCGGAACGAGTAGGCTATGTGCTGCAAAATCCTAATCAAATGATTTCAACCAATATGATTTTTGATGAGGTGGCTCTGGGACTTCGTTTGCGAGGTGTGGAAGAGCAGGAAATTGAAACGAGAGTCTATGAAACTTTGAAAATCTGTGGTCTCTATGAATTCCGTAATTGGCCGATTTCTGCCCTGTCATTTGGTCAGAAAAAACGTGTGACTATTGCATCGATTTTGGTCTTAGGGGCTGAAATTATCCTCTTAGATGAACCGACAGCAGGTCAAGACCAGAAGAACTATACTGAGATTATGGAATTTCTTGAAGAACTGCATCAAAAAGGGCATACCATTGTCATGATTACCCATGATATGCAATTGATGCTGGATTATTCTGATCGTGCTCTTGTCATGGTGGATGGGGAACTGATTGCCGATACCGATCCAGCTAGTCTGTTGAGCAATCCTGAGCTGTTAGTAAAAGCCAATCTAAAAGAAACTTCTATCTTCAACTTGGCTAAGAAACTCGACGTGGATCCACTTGCTTTAACGGCATTTTACAAAGAAAGGAGAGAAGGATGCAAGCTAAATTAATCGGTTACCAGCATAGAGATACTGTGATTCATCGCTTGTCAGGGGCTGGGAAACTCCTCTTTTTCATTCTCGTATCATTGGCTGCCATGATTAGCTATGATACCAGACTGCTTGTTCTGATTGCCATCTTTTCGGTTTTTCTCCTCTATTTGTCAGAAATCCGCTTTAAAGATGTTTCCTTTGTAGCCGTTTTTGCGACGGTATTTGCCGTTTTAAACGTCTTGATGGTCTATCTCTTTTCTCCCGAGTATGGGGTTGGACTTTACGGAGAGAGAAGTGTGATTTGGCAGGGAATCGGTGCCTACACTCTGACCAGCCAAGAGCTCTTTTATCTGCTAAATTTGGCTATTAAGTACCTTTGCACTATTCCTCTGGCTATTATCTTTTTGATGACAACCCATCCTAGTCAGTTTGCTTCCAGTTTAAATCAAATTGGTGTGCCTTACAAGATTGCCTATTCAGTCAGCCTGACCTTGCGCTATATTCCAGATTTGCAGGAAGAATTCTTTACTATCAAGATGTCTCAGGAGGCGCGTGGGATGGAATTATCCAAGAAAGCTTCTCTTATGCAACGAATCAAAGGCAATCTGCGCATTATCACTCCCTTGATTTTTAGCTCGCTAGAACGGATTGATACCATTGCGACCGCCATGGAACTTCGCCGCTTTGGGAAAGAGAAAAAACGCACTTGGTATAGTTATCAGGCCTTGAAAAAAGGAGACTATCTTACCTTGCTCTTGGCAACCTTGTTTTTAGTAGCTAGTTTGTTACTTATCTTGCAGAATCAGGGACGATTTTACAACCCTTGGAAATAGCTTGAAAAAATCAAAAAAATCAAGTCGTTTCTATTGACAATGATTCTGAAAGTGTTATACTAAGAAAGTAGTTTCGCTGATTTACTTCAAACCTGTTGTGAGGTAAGTTAACGATGCCTTAACCACGCTGTTTGCTGAGCTTGACTCCGGGCAGTGTGGCTATTTTTTTGCAATGGTGAAAGGAAGCAAGTCATGACAAATCACATTGTATTATTTGAGCCTCAAATTCCACAAAATACAGGCAATATCGCGCGTACTTGCGCTGCGACCAATTCTCCCCTCCACATCATCAAGCCAATGGGCTTTCCTATTGACGACCGCAAGATGAAGCGAGCTGGATTGGATTATTGGGATAAACTAGAGATTTATTTTTACGAGAGTTTGGAGGATTTCATGTCTCAGATGAAGGGCAAACTCTATCTGATTTCTAAATTCGCTGAGAAAGTGTATTCTGAGGTGGATTTATCGACTGACGAAGACCATTATTTTCTTTTTGGACGTGAAGACAAGGGCTTGCCGGAGGACTTTATGCGAGAACATCCTGAGAAAGCTCTCCGTATTCCTATGAATGATGAACATGTCCGCAGTCTCAATGTGTCTAATACCGTCTGCATGATTGTCTATGAGGCTCTCCGCCAGCAGAACTTTGCAGGTCTTGAGCTTGTTCATACCTATGAAGTGGATAAATTGAAATAAAAAATGAAAATGAAAATGAACAAAATGCTTGCGCTTGCAAGCGTTTTTTGTTATGATAAAAGAGTCTTCAGGGCAGGGTGTGATTCCCGACCGGCGGTGACTTTAACTAGGAAATGATCTTTTCCTTTTATACTTTGTTGACAAGCTTTGCCTAACCAGAAGTTATGCCTACAGCTTGTCGCCTAGTCTAAAAGAAAAATCTCTATTTCCTTCTCTTTAAAGAAGTCCGCGAGCGCAAGCTGATGTGGTGAGATTCCACAACCGACAGTATAGTCTGGATGGGAGAAGACGAAAGAATAGCTTTGTCTGTTCTGATAGATTTATAGCTAAACTGTAACCGCTTGCTTGAATTTCCTTAATAGAGTGAGAGGGGACTTTTGGGATATAAAAAGTGAGAATAGATAGAGGAATCCTTTCTAACTTCTTCTGATTTTATAGAAAATTGGAGGAACCTGTTATGACAAACACACGTCGACTTTCGACCATTGCGATTTTATCAGCCATCTCATTTGTGCTGATGTACTTTGACTTTCCGCTTTTGCCAGCGGCGTCCTTCCTCAAGATCGAATTTAGTATCTTGCCAGTCCTTGTGGGTCTGGTGGTCATGGATTTGCCTGCTGCTCTAGGAATTCTCTTGCTTCGCTCACTCTTGAAATTGCTTCTTAATAGCCAGGGAGTGAATACTTACATTGGTTTGCCAATGAATATCGTAGCTTTGGGAGTTTTTGTCATCGTCTTTGCATTGATTTGGAAAAAGGAACGGACAACCCTTCGTTTCCTACTAGGCTCTCTAGCTGGGACTATTGGCTTAACCGTGGCTATGTTGGTTCTCAACTATGTTTACGCTGTTCCTTTGTACGCTAAGTTTGCTAACTTTGATATTGGAAAAATTTTGGGACTTTCCAACTACCTAATGACTATGGTGTTGCCTTTTAACTTGATTGAGGGTGTAATCTTTTCCGTTTCATTCTGGTTGTTGTATGTTCTATTGAAACCAACCTTAAAACACTATGAAAGATAAACAAACATTTTTAATGAAGGGCAGTTTTGCCCTTTTACTTTTCGTTATTCTTGGCTATATGGTCAAATTTTACCCTGAAACGCTGGTCGGTTTTGACCAACCGATACAGACTGCCGTTCGAGGAGACTTGCCAGATTACTTGACTATTCTTTTCAGGGCCATCACACGCTTGATTGATATTCCAGTGATTATCACTTGGGTTGTCATTACAGCTTTTGTCTTTTATCGTAAGCGGTGGAAGATAGAAAGTTTCTTCATGCTGGGAAATCTGGCTTTGGCAGGATTTTTAATCGTGACCTTTAAAAATATCTACCAGCGTCCACGACCAGCTATCTTACACTTGGTTGAGGAGAAGGGATTTTCCTTTCCAAGCGGCCATTCTTTGGCTGTGACGCTGATGGTAGGGACTTTGATTGTTATTCTTAGTCAGCGGATTAAAGATCGGGTCTGGAGAAAAATCGTACAAATCGTCCTTGGTCTCTACCTAGTCAGTGTGTTGGTATCAAGGGTCTATCTGGGAGTTCATTACCCATCAGATGTACTTGCCAGTCTCTGTGTCGGCTTGGGAGTCTTGTTTATCGAGTTTCCCTTCTATGACAAACTCCGTTTCCAATGGCGATTTAAAGGCAAGCAGAAGTGAATATCAAATTCCTTTGAGGAGAAAGAAATGAAAGTCAATATAGCAGATCTTCATCCGACTCAACTATACTTATCAGAAAAGAAGTTGCAAGATATTCAGATGCTTTACCAGTCGGCAGAAACAATCCAAGTCGATCCAATCAGTATTCTTGCCTTTGGAGATTGCTTGCTGATTACAGACGGGCATCACAGGGCTTATCAGGCTTTATTAGCAGGTCGGAATACGATTTCTGCTGAGTGGGATAGAGATGGTGGTGATGAACTATATCATCTCTATGCGCAAGTCTGCGAAGAAAGAAAAATCTACTCTGTTCTGGATTTAAAAAATCATATCTTAGCTCAAGATGAGTATGAAGCAAAATGGTATAACTGGTGTGATGGTTTTAATCAGGCAGCAACTCTTTTGTTGAAAAGGAAAGCAGATGAAACAGACCCTACAAATAGGTAGTGCATTGTGTCTTGTTCCTTTTTATACTGAAATTAATCTAATCTAACTTGTTTTTTAACTAAAAATCTGATAAACTATGTAGTAATTGAATAGAAATCTGCAAGACTAGTAGCCTAAGGGAAATATATCAGGGAGGAGAGCCGTGACTGAAAGCTCTCTATATGAAAGCTGGGTGAATTCACTTGCCTATGGATTCAGAAATAAAGGTCTGACTTGTCAGATAAAAACGGATGGTACCGCGTGTCAACGCTCCGAGTGGAGTTTTTGGCATGTGGTTTTCTTTTTATCTACGAGAGACTGATGGAGGAATTATGTCAACTATTGAAGAACAATTAAAAGCGCTTCGTGAAGAAACGCTAGCTAGCTTGAAGCAGATTTATGCTGAAAATGAAAAAGAGCTGCAAGAATTGCGCGTCTCTGTCCTTGGTAAAAAAGGTTCCCTTACTGAAATTCTTAAAGGGATGAAGGATGTATCAGCAGAAATGCGCCCTGTTATCGGAAAACACGTCAATGAAGCTCGTGATGTTTTGACAGCTGCATTTGAAGAATCAGCTAAGCTCTTGGAAGAAAAGAAAGTTGAAGCTCAACTAGCAAGTGAGAGCATTGATGTTACGCTTCCAGGTCGTCCAGTTGCGACTGGTCACCGTCACATCCTCACACAAACCAGTGAGGAAATTGAAGACATCTTCATCGGGATGGGTTACCAAGTAGTGGATGGTTTTGAAGTTGAACAAGACTACTATAACTTTGAACGTATGAATCTTCCCAAAGACCACCCAGCTCGCGACATGCAGGACACTTTCTACATCACAGAAGAAATCTTACTCCGTACTCACACGTCTCCAGTGCAGGCGCGTGCTATGGATGCCCATGATTTTTCAAAAGGTCCTTTGAAAATGATCTCACCAGGGCGTGTCTTCCGTCGTGATACGGACGATGCGACCCACAGTCACCAGTTCCACCAAATTGAAGGCTTAGTTGTTGGGAAAAATATCTCTATGGCTGATCTTCAAGGAACCCTTCAGTTGATTGTGCAAAAAATGTTCGGTGAAGAGCGTCAGATCCGTCTGCGTCCATCTTACTTCCCATTCACAGAGCCATCTGTTGAGGTGGATGTTTCTTGCTTCAAGTGTGGTGGAGAAGGCTGTAACGTATGTAAGAAAACTGGTTGGATCGAAATTATGGGTGCCGGTATGGTTCACCCACGTGTCCTTGAAATGAGTGGTATCGATGCGACTGTTTACTCTGGATTTGCCTTTGGTCTTGGACAAGAGCGTGTAGCTATGCTTCGTTATGGAATCAACGATATCCGTGGATTCTACCAAGGAGATGTCCGCTTCTCAGAACAGTTTAAATAATGATTAGAAAAGTAGAAATGGCAGATGTTGAGGTGTTGGCTAAAATAGCCAAACAAACCTTTCGTGAAACATTTGCGCATGATAATACGGAAGAGCAGTTACAGGAATACTTTGAAGAGGCTTATAGTCTGAGAGTTTTGTCAACTGAGTTGGAAAATCCAGAATCCGAAACCTATTTCATTATGCATGAAGAGGAGATAGCTGGTTTTCTCAAAGTCAACTGGGGAAGTGCTCAGACTGAGAGAGAATTAGAGGATGCTTTTGAAATTCAACGCCTCTATGTGCTACAAAAATTTCAAGGATTTGGACTAGGTAAGCAACTGTTTGAATTCGCTCTTGAACTTGCTACCAAAAATAGTTTTTCTTGGGCTTGGCTAGGTGTTTGGGAGCATAATACAAAAGCTCAAGCATTTTATAATCGATATGGTTTTGAAAAATTTAGCCAACATCATTTTATGGTTGGTCAAAAAGTAGATACGGATTGGTTACTGAGAAAGAAATTAAGGTAAGAAGATGATTCTTCTATTGAAATGATAGGAAAGGAAAAGAACTAGAGTGACAACTGTCATTCTGGAGAACTAAATTATGCTTGTATCTTATAAATGGTTAAAAGAATTGGTGGACATTGATGTGCCATCACAAGAGTTGGCTGAAAAAATGTCAACTACAGGGATCGAGGTAGAAGGTGTGGAATCACCTGCTGCTGGTCTCTCAAAAATTGTCGTCGGTGAGGTCTTGTCCTGCGAAGATGTGCCAGAAACTCACCTTCATGTTTGTCAGGTTAATGTGGGCGAAGAAGAAGCCCGTCAAATCGTTTGTGGTGCCCCAAATGTGCGTGCTGGCATCAAGGTTATGGTGGCTCTTCCAGGAGCTCGTATCGCTGACAACTACAAAATCAAAAAAGGAAAAATCCGTGGTTTAGAGTCACTTGGGATGATCTGTTCGCTTGGCGAATTGGGAATTTCTGACTCAGTTGTGCCTAAGGAATTCGCAGATGGCATCCAAATCTTGCCAGAAAATGCCGTTCCAGGTGAGGAAGTCTTCTCTTACCTAGACTTGGATGATGAAATTATCGAACTTTCTATCACACCAAACCGTGCGGATGCCCTTTCTATGCGTGGAGTGGCTCACGAAGTGGCAGCCATCTATGACAAGGCAGTCAACTTTAAAGAATTTACTCTTTCAGAAACTGACCAAGCTGCAGCAGATGCTCTTTCTGTAGGTATTGAGACAGACAAGGCGCCTTACTATGCAGCTCGTATCTTGGACAATGTTACTATCGCACCAAGTCCACAATGGTTGCAAAACCTTCTTATGAATGAAGGTATCCGTCCTATTAACAACGTGGTGGACGTGACAAACTACATCCTGCTCTACTTTGGTCAACCAATGCATGCTTTTGACTTGGATACCTTTGAAGGGAGTGACATCCGTGTGCGTGAAGCGCGTGCTGGTGAAAAATTGGTGACCTTGGATGGTGAAGAACGTGACTTGGAAACAAATGACCTAGTCATCACTGTCGCAGACAAGCCAGTAGCTCTTGCAGGTGTTATGGGTGGTCAAGCGACAGAAATCTCTGAAAAGTCTAGTCGTGTTGTCCTTGAAGCTGCTGTTTTCAATGGCAAATCTATCCGTAAGACCAGCGGTCGCCTTAACCTTCGTTCAGAATCGTCTTCTCGCTTTGAAAAAGGTATCAATGTGGCAACTGTTAACGAAGCTCTTGATGCGGCGGCTAGCATGATTGCAGAACTTGCAGGTGCGACGGTGCGCAAAGGCATCGTTTCAGCGGGTGAGCTTGATACCTCTGATGTGGAAGTTTCTTCAACTCTTGCTGATGTTAACCGTGTCCTTGGTACAGAACTTTCTTACGCGGATGTAGAAGACGTCTTCCGCCGTCTTGGCTTTGATCTTTCTGGAAATGCAGACAGCTTTACAGTCAGCGTCCCACGTCGTCGTTGGGATATCACAATCGAGGCAGATCTCTTTGAAGAAATTGCTCGTATCTATGGATATGACCGCTTGCCAACCAGCCTTCCAAAAGACGATGGTACAGCAGGTGAATTGACTGCGACACAAAAACTTCGCCGCCAAGTTCGTACCATTGCTGAAGGGGCAGGTTTGACAGAAATCATCACCTACGCTCTAACAACTCCTGAAAAAGCAGTTGAGTTCACAGCTCAACCAAGTAACCTTACGGAACTTATGTGGCCAATGACAGTGGACCGTTCTGTCCTCCGTCAAAATATGATTTCTGGTATCCTTGATACAGTTGCTTACAATGTGGCTCGTAAGAACAAAAACTTGGCACTTTACGAGATCGGAAAAGTCTTTGAACAAACAGGCAATCCAAAAGAAGAACTTCCAAATGAGATTAATAGCTTTGCCTTTGCCTTGACAGGCTTGGTTGCTGAAAAAGATTTCCAAACAGCAGCAGTTCCAGTTGATTTCTTCTATGCTAAAGGAATCCTTGAAGCATTATTTACTCGCTTGGGACTAGAAGTGACCTATACGGCAACATCTGAAATCGCTAGCCTTCACCCAGGTCGTACCGCTATGATTTCACTCGGTGACCAAGTTCTTGGTTTCCTTGGTCAAGTACACCCAGTCACTGCTAAGGCCTACGATATTCCAGAAACGTATGTGGCTGAGCTCAACCTTTCAGCCATCGAAACTGCCCTTAAACCAGCTACTCCATTTGTGGAAATCACAAAATTCCCAGCAGTTAGCCGTGACGTTGCCCTCCTTCTCAAGGCAGAAGTGACTCACCAAGAAGTTGTGGACGCGATCCAAGCTGCCGGCGTGAAACGTTTGACAGATATCAAACTCTTTGACGTCTTCTCAGGTGAGAAATTGGGACTTGGTATGAAGTCAATGGCTTATAGCTTGACTTTCCAAAATCCAGAAGACAGCTTAACGGACGAAGAAGTCGCACGCTACATGGAAAAAATCCAAGCGTCTCTCGAAGAAAAAGTCAATGCAGAAGTGCGTTAAAGTATCAATCCATCCTTCGGGGTGGATTTTTGCTTTTTAAATAACAATTCAGGATCAAAAATAGACAGTTGAGGAACAGAGAAGATAAATTGGAGTTTACCACGGTATAATGGATTTATCACTAAAAACGCTCCATGCCATATTTTACATAGCATTAGCCTTATAAAAATGGACAGAAATTATTGTAAAGGCTATCAAAAAGGAGTATAATGAGTGCAAGACATTTCGGAGGTGAAAGATGCTAGAAGTAAGAAGTCTAGAGAAAAGTTTTGGACCTAAGCAAGTTTTGTTTGGTATTGACTTTCAAGCGCGACCAGGTCGTATTTTGGGATTAGTCGGGAAAAACGGTGCTGGAAAGACAACGATTTTCCACAGTATTTTGAAGTTTTTAGAATACCAAGGAGAAATTAGTCTGGATAATCAGGATATTCGACAAGAGACCTACGCTCGGATTGGCTATCTGCCTGAAGAACGCAGCCTCATGCCTAAATTGACAGTCCTTGAACAAGTTCGTTACTTGGCGACTCTAAAAGGTATGGATGCCAAGGAGATCAAGGAAAAACTCCCTCAATGGATGAAGAGGTTGGAAGTGAAAGGGAAGCTGACTGATAAAATCAAGAGTCTGTCAAAAGGAAATCAGCAGAAGATTCAGCTCATTATTACTCTGATTCATGAGCCAGACTTGATTATCTTGGATGAGCCTTTCAGTGGATTGGACCCGGTCAATACAGAATTGCTCAAGCAAGTCATTTTTCAGGAAAAAGAACGTGGGGCAACCATTATCTTTTCTGACCATGTCATGACCAACGTCGAGGAGCTTTGTGACGATATTCTCATGATTCGAGATGGCCGTGTGGTCTTGCATGGACCAGTTCAGGATGTCCGCAATCAATACGGGAAAACGCGTCTCTTTGTTTCAAGTGAACGAAGCAAGGAAGAATTGGAAAATCTTCCTCATGTCAAGCAGGTAAGTTTGACCAAACAAGGCAGTTGGAAATTGATCTTAGAGGATGAGAGCGCTGGAAGGGAACTCTTCCCAATCTTGACTCAGGGGCAATACATCGCAACCTTTGACCAGCAAGCGCCAACAATTGATGAAATCTTTAAACTAGAATCAGGGGTGGAAGTATGAGAAATATGTGGGTTGTAATGAAGGAAACCTATCTTCGACATGTCAAATCGTGGAGTTTCTTCTTTATGGTGATTTCACCATTCTTGTTTATCGGTCTATCTGGGGGAATTGGCTATCTCCAAGGGTCTTCTATGGCTAAGAATAGTAAGATAGCAGTAGTAACAACTGTGCCATCTGTGGAAGATGGGCTTAAGGGTACCAATGGTATCAACTTTGATTATAAGGATGAAGCCAGTGCCCAAGCTGCTATTAAAGATGAGAAAATCAAGGGTTACCTAACCATTGACCAAGAGAACAGCGTCCTCAAGGCCGTCTATCATGGTGAAACTTCTCTTGAAACAGGCATCAAGCTAGCAGTAACCAATAAGCTCAACGAACTGCAATACCAACTCAATCGTTCGGCAGCCAATTTGTCACAAGAACAGGAAAAACGCTTGGAACAAACAGTTAACTTTACGGAGAAAATTGATGAATCCAAGGAAAATAAAAAAATGATTCAAACCTTTGCGGCCGCAGGGCTTGGTTTCTTCCTTTATATGATTTTGATTACCTATGCTAGTGTCACTGCTCAGGAAGTGGCTAGCGAGAAAGGAACCAAAATTATGGAGGTGGTCTTCTCTAGTATCCGAGCTAGTCATTATTTCTACGCTCGCATGTTGGCTCTGCTTCTTGTGATTTTGACCCATATTGGCATTTACGTCGTGGGTGGACTTGCTGCCATTCTTCTCTTTAAAGACCTACCAATCTTGGCACAATCTGGTATTTTAAACCATATAGGAGAGGCTTTCTCGCTCAACACCTTATTGTTTGTCTTGGTTAGCCTCTTTATGTACGTTGTTTTAGCAGCCTTCCTAGGTTCTATGGTTTCTCGTCCTGAGGACTCAGGAAAAGCCTTGTCGCCTTTGATGATTTTGATTATAGGTGGTTTTTTTGGAGTGACAGCTCTAGGTGTAGCTGGTGACAATCTCATCTTGAAAATTGGTTCTTATATTCCCTTTATTTCGACTTTCTTCATGCCATTTAGAGCTATTAATGGTTATGCAAATGGGTTAGAAGCTTGGATTTCGCTTGCTATTACGATTGCTTTTGCAGTAACGGCAACAGTCTTTATCGGACGTATGTATGCTAGCCTCGTTCTGCAAACAGATGATTTAGGTCCTTGGAAAACCTTTAAACGTGCCTTATCTTATAAATAGAAGAGCCTCGCGAAAGCGAGGTTTTTTAGAGATAAAAAGAGTGGAATTCAGAAAAATATTTTTCATATCTATTGACTTTTAGGGGTGAAATTTGGTATTATAGTAGGCGGTATTGTTTACCCCATTTGAAAGGCCCCGGAACCTTCCAAATACTTTTCGATGGGAAGGAACACCCATCACCGTAAACAAAAATCGAACTATATATAGGAGAAATCATGAACAAAACAACATTTATGGCTAAACCAGGCCAAGTTGAACGTAAATGGTACGTAGTTGACGCAACTGATGTACCACTTGGACGTCTTTCTGCAGTAGTTGCTAGCGTACTTCGCGGAAAAAACAAACCAACATTTACACCACACACTGATACAGGTGACTTTGTGATTGTTATCAATGCTGAAAAAGTTAAATTGACTGGTAAAAAAGCAACTGATAAAATCTACTACACTCACTCAAACCACCCAGGTGGATTGAAACAAATCTCTGCAGGTGAACTTCGTTCTAAAAATGCAGTACGTTTGATCGAGAAATCAGTTAAAGGTATGCTTCCACACAATACTCTTGGACGCGCTCAAGGTATGAAGTTGAAAGTATTTGTTGGAGCTGAGCACACTCACGCTGCACAACAACCAGAAGTTCTTGATATTTCAGGACTTATCTAAGGAAAGGAACAATAAAGTATGTCACAAGCACAATATGCAGGTACTGGACGTCGTAAAAACGCTGTTGCACGCGTTCGCCTTGTTCCAGGAACTGGTAAAATCACTGTTAACAAAAAAGATGTTGAAGAGTACATCCCACACGCTGACCTTCGTCTTGTAATCAACCAACCATTCGCAGTTACTTCAACTGCAGGTTCATACGACGTTTTCGTTAACGTTGTAGGTGGTGGATACGCTGGTCAATCAGGAGCTATCCGTCATGGTATCGCTCGTGCCCTTCTTCAAGTAGACCCAGACTTCCGAGATTCATTGAAACGCGCAGGACTTCTTACACGTGACTCACGTAAAGTTGAACGTAAGAAACCAGGTCTTAAGAAAGCTCGTAAAGCATCACAATTCTCAAAACGTTAATCAATACGATTATATCAACGTTTACAGACATTCAAGAATTATTTCTTGGATGTCTTTTTTGTTTCAAAAAATCAAAGTTCACCCCAAAATTCACCCCATATTCACCCCATCAATTTTTTAAACTACGAAAAGCAATATCACCTACAGTCTGATTGACTTTATCTTTGATATTAACGTAAGTTTTTGTAATCTCTTTATCACTATGAGTAAGAGCTTCTGAGAAGGCTTCAAGAGAAACCCCAGCTTGTTTTGCGAGTGTCGCACCAGTATGTCTTAGTTGTGTGGGGAAGCTGGTGCTAGTTCAGGGTGCCTGCGTCTGACTGATTTCATCTTGATAAAACTTAAAATCTTTCTAATTATAACAAAGCATAGTCAAAAAGCTATGACCTCTATATTCACAAAAAAATCCAGACCAATACTAGTCCAGATTTCTTGTCTATTAAACACTCTTTTCAAAGAATGGAAGAACGGCTGTAACGGATTTGTCAACGCAATTATTTAACTGTGAGAATCCGACGCACATAAATTTTAAATGGTGTCTCAGTCACATTTAAATTTATGAGACGCTTAGACGTTAGGCTTTCAATTTATCAAATTTTGATTTGATGTTTGCCTTGAACTCTTCAAGTTTGGCCTTGCGATCTGCTTTACGTTCAGCCTTCATTTGCGCACGCGCTTGGTTGTAGAGGTCTTCTTGGACTTGCAGGGCTGCTTCAACTTCAGCTACGACGGTTGCTACATCCCAACGCACGATTTGGGTGTCGTACTTGGTGAAGTAAGCATCGATGACTGCTTCGTTGTTTTCTTGCACCAAGGCGACAACGGCTGTTTCGCCGTCGATCAATTTTTGAGACACAACGTCAATCAAGCCAGCTTCTGCCGTATCAACGGTATCACCAGCAGCCAAACCATAGAGGCTGCCAATACCATAACCAAACAAGACGCCGATAGGACCACCCAAAAGCCCGATAACTGCACCGAGCAAGCCACCTTCTAGGGTTGCATCCGTCGTTGAATCTTCAAAGTCATAGCGTTCTTTTTCAACGATGTGACCGTTTTCATTTTTGACCAAGGCGATTTGAGCAACCTTGGTCGTCTGAGTTTGGCGGAAAGCCTTCAAATCCGCAAAGGACTGATAAGCTTCGCTTTCAGTGTTAAAGACTGAAACTACTAGGTTTTCCATAGTTAGTACCTCTTTTCTAAATATACACATTCATTATAATACAGTTTCAATCATTTTTCAATCATTTTAGTGCGACATTTTAATTGATATGTCGCGTTTATCAGCGTTAAAGAACAGTTTCAGGCAGCGGTATATCTTTGCCATATCCCAGCCCAGACACTCTGGAGACTCTGAGTGACTATCAAGAAAGATGTCCATCAGATTCTTAAAGCCTCCCGTGCAAAAAGTAAATAAATAGTGTTTTTCCTGTATGCCTGTCACACGGCTAAAAGACCGCTTGACCAAATCTTCCAGAAAATTATAGCAGATATTATGTACCAGCTCTGTGTAGCGAGTCTGATGAGCGTGCCGAATCACATCGACACTTTTATAGAATCTGCCAACTGTTTCCTTATGGTCGAATCCTTGAAAGAAGTCGCTTTATTCGTCGGTCAAGACAATTAATTTGGCTGGTGCAACTGATTCGCCAAGCTATGAACAAGCAATTATTACCTTTTGAAAGCAAAAATGGCAATTATGAAGGTGAAGCTACTCAGGTCTTAGTTCTTCTATCCAATTACTATGCAGACAAAAAACTATTTGATGAAAATACAGATGAATATGGAAATATCTTGATTTTAAAGGATTCATCTATCATTTCTAAATTATCGGCTATCCCAGATTTATTAAAAAGGGGATCTAGTAGGTAACAATAATATCGAATATATCAAAGTACGCAATATTAGGATTTCTTCAGAGGTTGAGTTAGAGTCAGATGTTGATGGGGATAAGTCGGATAATCTGCCAATAGATATAAAAATACTAGAAAACAGGCTTGAAAAAGGCTCGTAAAGCTAGCCAGTTCTCTAAACGTTAATTCGTTGCTGGACAGCAGAATACAAACGAAAACACTTTGCATCTTGCAAGGTGTTTTTTTCTATGAGAACTGGCGGTGCGCAATTAGGATAGCTCTAGCGACTTTAGTCGCATAGAGATATGCTATGCACAGTTGCCTCAAGAAAACAATGCTTCTTGGTCCACCCTGTTAGACAAGCTTCAAAACCAAGGAATCCAACAGATTTCTCTTGTAGTTACAGATGGCTTTAAGGGGCTTGAGCAGATTATCAGTCAGGCTCACCCATTAGCTAAACAACAATGTTGCTTAATTCATATTAGTCGAAATCTAGCTAGTAAAGTGAAACGAGCAGATAGAGCGGTTATTCTGGGGCAATTTATAATGATTTATCGTGCTGAAAATTTAGAAATGGCAGGACAAGCTTTAGAGGACTTTCTCGCCGAATGGAAACCAAAGTATAGGAAAGTCATGGAAAGTCTGGAGAAGACGGATAATCTTTTAACTTTTTATCAGTTTCCCTACCAGATTTGGCACAGCATGTATTCGACAAACCTCATTGAGTCTCTTAACAAAGAAATCAAACATCAAACGAAAAAGAAGGTTCTTTTTCCTAATGAGGAGGCTCTGGAACGTTACTTAGTTACGTTGTTTGAAGATTATAATTTCAAGCAAAGTCAACGAATCCATAAAGGGTTTGGTCAATGTTCTGATACACTTGAAAGCTTATTTAATTAACACTCCGTAACTCTACTTAAGTGTTTACACATAATTATTGACAGTATCAAAAAATAAAGTATATTGTTTTCATCATAATATAATTAAATATCAGTATAGAGAATTTTATCTATATATCAGATATCAGCAATTGCTTTTGCTGTCATTTTTCGCTACAATAGTTACAAGGAGGAAATAAACATGTTAAAAGAAGTATTAAACGTCGTAAAAGTTGCGAAAAAATCATCTCTCTTCTTAGGAGGGGTAGCATTTGGGACGCTTGGCTTGAAAGTCTTAGCAAGTAAAGAAGCTAAGAAAGGCTATTCTAAGGCCTTGGCTAAAGCTTACAAATTGAAAGATGGACTGGATGCATCTGTTTCTGTTGTAAAACAACACGGTGATGATGTTTTACAAGACGCTAAATATTTATACGAACAGGAAAAGAAAGAAGAACAATTAGATAGCCTGACAGGTGAATAATATGTCTTTTAAAGTGCTACACAGAGGATATCAACATATCCGATTATCGTCCTCGTTTTCACTGACCTTGGATATTCAAGATTATCTTCGTTCCTTGGCTAAAGATGAAAAAGGGATCGACTCTATTCAGTTTTATATGGATCAGCAGCACTTTACTCTACGTATGAAAGAAGGCTTCTCTGTATTAGAAAATGCAGAGGCCTTTTTAAAAAAAATTGACAAGGGGAAAGTTTCGGACTTGATGACTCTTCCCATTCGTAGAGAAGAGAGTGCTTATTCAATTGTATCGGGTGCAGCGATTAAGCGTTTGCTGTTTCGAAGTTTTGTACCCTACCCTATTCGTTATATTTGGACTTGTTATCAGGCTTTGGGTTATGTCAAAGAAGCCTATCAAACTTTAACGCGCAAGGAACTAACCATGGAGGTCTTGGACTGTTCGGCCATTTTGTTGTCCTTGTTTATGAACCAATCCAAGACAGCTAGCAACATCATGTTTATGCTTGATTTGGGTAATCATCTGGATCAGTGGTCTTTAAAAAAAACAGCAACAGATTTGGAACAAAGCCTTCTTGCTAAAGAAAGTGATGTTTTCTTAGTGCGGGGAGACATGGTCATCAGCATCAAGAGTTCTGATGTTCAAGTAGGTGATGTATTAGTTGTCTCCCAAGGTAATGAAATCTTGTTTGACGGCCAAGTGGTTTCAGGATTAGGCATGGTCAATGAGAGTTCCTTGACTGGAGAGAGCTTCCCTGTTGAAAAGAAAGAGGGAGATTCTGTATGTGCGAATACTGTTTTGGAAACAGGAGAGTTAAGAATTCGTGTGACTGATAATCAGATAAACAGTCGTATTTTGCAACTCATCAATCTGATGAAAAAATCTGAAGAGAGTAAGAAGACAAAACAACGTCATTTTATTAGGATGGCAGACAAGGTTGTAAAATATAACTTCTTAGGTGCTGGTTTGACTTATCTGTTAACAGGTTCGTTTTCAAAAGCCATTTCCTTTTTATTGGTGGATTTTTCATGTGCTCTAAAAATATCCACACCTGTAGCCTACCTTACGGCCATAAAGGAAGGTCTAAATCGAGAAATGGTTATTAAAGATGGTGATGTATTAGAAAAATATCTGGAAGTGGATACTTTCTTGTTTGATAAAACGGGTACCATCACGACGAGTTATCCTTTGGTTGAAAAGGTTCTTCCTTTCGGAGATTATACTGAGAAAGATATTTTAAGAATAAGTGCATGTTTGGAGGAACATATCTATCATCCTATTGCCAATGCAATTGTTAAACAAGCTGAAATTGAAGGCATTGAACACGAAGAAATGCATGGCAAGCTTCAGTATGTTGCAAGCAAAGGGATTAAATCGCAAATTGATGGTCAATCGGTTGTCATTGGAAATTATGTACTAATGCAAGACGAACAGGTAAGAATTAGTTCTGAGCAGCTGGCCTTGATTGAGCAATATAAGACTCATTACAATTTATTGTTTTTGGCTTATAAGAAAGAATTAATTGGGATGTTTTGTATCCACACTCCCTTGAGAAGCGAGGCGAAAGTTGCATTGAAAAAGCTAAAGCGCCAAGGGAAAAAACTGATTCTGGCAACTGGTGATACGTTGGCTAGAACAGAAGAGTTGGTTAAAGATCTGCCATTTGACAACGTTTATACTGATTTAAAACCAGATGGTAAGTTTCAGTTGGTTCAGGAATTACAGAAAGCTGGCCGAACTATTTTGATGGTTGGAGACGGGTTAAACGACTCTGCTGCCTTGACGCTTGCAGATATTGGGGTTGTGATGAATGAAAGTGCTGATATTTCTAAGCAGATGAGTGATATTTTATTATTAGATAATCGTTTAGATTTCTTCGAGGAATTGAATTCTTTATCTGAATCGTTGCAGAAATTAATTCAAAGAAATATTCAAGAAACAGTTGTAATAAATGGAAGTTTAATTGGATTTGGGTTGTTAAATTGGTTAAGCCCATCTAATCTTTCGATATTGCACAATCTGACTACTTTAAGAATCGTCCTTCGTAGTCTTTCTATTAAAAGTAGGTAAGAGACCGAGAAGCTGAGGTTATAAAAACTAAAAGGAGTTGTCTCATTTGAGAATAACGGTTCTTTGTCAACTGTAGTGGGTTGGTGGAAAATTATACCCTGGAGAGGACCAAATTGGTTCTCTCCTTTTAAATATTGAAAAAACCATTGGCAGTGGACATACTTTAAGACTATATATTTCTGAAACTAGTTTCACAATACAAATATTGACATGCAATTATTAATTGGTGGATTTTAAGTTGACATCTACAAAGGTTAATGTTAGAATACATTCAAAAATATATTTGAATGAGGTGTTTTATGATTCAAAATATTGTTACTTCAATAATCCTGTATTCTGGGACAGCCGTAGACTTACTTATTATCCTAATGTTATTTTTTGCCAAAAGAAAAAGCAGAAAGGACATCATTAACATCTATTTAGGACAATTTCTAGGCTCTGTTAGTCTAATATTCCTAAGTTTGCTTTTTGCATTTGTCTTAAATTATATTCCTAGTAAAGAGATTTTAGGTTTACTCGGTTTGATTCCAATTTTCCTAGGCCTCAAAGTTTTGCTTTTAGGAGATTCTGATGGAGAAGCTATTGCAAAAGATGGTTTGCGAAAAGACAATAAAAACCTGATTTTTCTAGTCGCTATGATTACTTTTGCAAGTTGTGGCGCTGACAATATTGGTGTCTTTGTCCCATATTTTACCACCTTAAATTTAGCGAATTTGATAGTGACTTTACTTACTTTTCTAGTCATGATTTATCTCTTGGTTTTTTCTGCCCAAAAATTAGCACAAGTCCCTTCTGTTGGAGAAACTTTGGAAAAATATAGCAGATGGTTTATTGCCGTTGTCTATTTAGGATTGGGGATATATATCCTGATTGAAAATAACAGTTTTGACATACTATGGACTATATTAGGCTAGGAGAAAATATTATGAAAAAAGATAGTATCTGCCAAGTGAATGTTATAAATCAGCAAAATATTACAACCGCAACGAACTACCTTGAAAAGGAAAAAGTCCAAAAATCACTTCGCATTTTAACAAAATTTACCGATAATAAACAGATAAATATCATCTTTTATCTCCTTGCCGTCGAAGAACTCTGTGTCTGCGATATAGCCTGTTTATTAAATCTCAGTATGGCATCTGCCTCCCACCATCTTCGTAAACTAGCCAATCAAAACATCTTGGACACTAGAAGAGAGGGGAAAATTATATATTATTTTATAAAAGATGAGGAAATCAGGGATTTTTTTAATCAACTAGGATAACAACTATTTTTACTACTTTTCCATGATTCTAGGGAGCTACTCTATGAAATTTCGGGTCTTCGGAATATATAGTGGAATTACTTTCTTAATAGTTTAAAAACAACTGGTGTTTAAATCGGATTTTCTGGTGGGATGTTAGGATAATCAATAGTATTATATAAAAGTATCAATCACATACGAGTGATACTTTGGGAAAAAATAAAATAGTCCAATTTACTTGACCGTGTACTATGGTACATGGTTTATAATATTCAGGGGGTGAAATAAGATGATTTATCGCATTAGTGAGTTTGCAGATAAATGTGGAGTTAATAAAGAAACGATCAGATATTACGAGCGAAAAAATTTATTACAAGAACCTCACCGAACGGAAGCTGGTTATCGGATATATTCATATGATGACGTTAAGCGTGTTGGGCTTATTAAACGAATACAGGAACTTGGTTTCTCTTTAAGCGAGATTTATAAATTACTTGGTGTTGTAGATAAAGATGAAGTTCGTTGTCAAGATATGTTCGAATTTGTTTCTAAAAAACAAAAGGAAGTGCAAAAACAAATAGAGGATTTAAAACGAATTGAAACTATGTTAGACGACTTAAAACAACGATGTCCAGATGAAAAGCAATTACATTCGTGTCCAATAATAGAAACATTAACATGAGAGATTAATTAACGAAAGGAGCTTTTTTATGAATAAATTTAAGGTAAACATTTCAGGAATGACTTGTACGGGTTGTGAAAAACACGTAGAATCAGCACTTGAAAAGATAGGTGCTAAAAATATTGAGTCTAGTTATCGTCGTGGTGAAGCAGTATTTGAACTGTCCGATGATATTGAGGTTGAAAGTGCAATAAAGGCGATTGCTGACGCAAATTATCACCCGGGCGAAGCAGAAGAAATACAAGTGCAATCGGAAAAAAGGACAGATGTAAGTTTAAATGATGAAGGTAACTATGATTATGATTACATCATCATCGGTTCTGGTGGAGCTGCCTTTTCATCTGCCATTGAAGCCGTTACTTTGAACGCAAAAGTGGCTATGATTGAGCGTGGAACGGTGGGTGGAACTTGCGTTAATGTCGGATGCGTTCCTTCTAAGACCTTATTAAGAGCAGGGGAAATCAATCATCTAGCAAAAAATAATCCATTTGTGGGATTACACACTTCGGCTTCAAATGTTGATTTAGCGCCATTAGTAAAACAAAAGAATGATTTAGTAACCGAGATGCGAAATGAAAAATATGTGAATTTAATTGATGATTATGGTTTTGAATTAATAAAAGGTGAAGCAAAATTCGTAAATGAAAATACAGTTGAAGTAAATGGCAATCAAATCACAGCCAAAAGATTTTTAATAGCTACAGGTGCTTCTTCAACTGCACCTAATATTCCCGGATTAGATGAAGTAGATTATTTAACAAGCACTAGCTTATTGGAATTAAAGAAGGTTCCAAATCGTCTTACCGTAATTGGTTCAGGATATATCGGCATGGAATTAGGACAACTATTTCATAACCTCGGGTCAGAAGTCACTTTGATTCAAAGAAGCGAGCGTCTATTAAAAGAATACGATCCTGAAATTTCAGAAGCCATTACTAAGGCCTTAACAGAACAGGGAATTAATTTAGTAACAGGTGCAACCTATGAACGAGTTGAGCAAGATGGAGACATTAAAAAAGTTCATGTTGAGATAAATGGTAAAAAGCGAATTATTGAAGCAGAACAATTGCTAATTGCCACTGGAAGAAAACCAAATACAGAATCATTAAACTTACATGCAGCAGGCGTTGAAGTTGGTTCCCGTGGTGAAATTGTCATTGATGATTATCTTAAAACGACCAATTCCCGAATTTATTCAGCTGGAGATGTCACTCTCGGTCCCCAATTTGTTTATGTAGCTGCTTATGAAGGTGGACTTGCTGCTCGTAATGCAATCGGAGGACTAAATCAAAAGGTCAATTTAGAAGTGGTTCCAGGCGTTACGTTTACTTCTCCATCGATTGCAACGGTTGGTTTAACGGAGCAACAGGCAAAAGAAAAAGGATATGAAGTGAAAACATCGGTATTGCCGTTGGATGCTGTTCCAAGAGCGCTCGTTAATCGGGAAACAACAGGTGTTTTCAAATTAGTGGCAGACGCGAAAACATTGAAAGTGTTAGGGGCGCATGTAGTGGCAGAAAACGCAGGAGACGTAATTTATGCAGCAACATTAGCTGTGAAATTCGGTTTAACTGTTGGAGATCTGAGAGAAACGATGGCTCCATATCTAACAATGGCAGAAGGATTGAAGCTGGCTGTCCTAACTTTTGATAAAGATGTTTCGAAATTATCTTGCTGTGCAGGCTAAGGGAACTTTTTTACAACTCCCTATTCAAGTGAACCAGCTAATGCTTTAAGGGATTTTCTAAGTGCATTTGTGGTCACAAAAATAATTTAACACTGATGATTTCGACATCAAATCTATAATTGATACCTTAACACCGCAGAGTAATAAAGGATGAATAATATGTCAGACTTATTATCCTTACCAGACATTAAAACAATAGAACCGCCACAAGAAAATGAAACCGATATGATGTTTAAAGTTGAAGCAGTCGGACCACCTGAATGTTGTCCTGAATGTGGTTTTGACAAGTTGTACAAACACAGTTCAAGAAATCAACTAATTATGGATTTGCCCATTCGTTTAAAGCGAGTGGGCTTACAATTGAACCGTAGACGATACAAGTGTCGTGAATGCGGATCTACCTTCTGGGAACGCCTAATATCTGTAGATGAAAAGCGTAGTATGACCAAAAGGCTTTTAAAGTCCATTCAAGAGCAATCCATGTCTAAGACCTTTGTAGAAGTCGCAGAAAGCGTTGGTGTTGACGAAAAAACCATTAGGAACGTTTTTAAGGACTATGTGGCACTCAAAGAACGTGAATACCAGTTTGAAACTCCTAAGTGGCTTGGGATAGACGAGATACATATTATCCGTAGACCTCGGCTTGTATTGACTAATATTGAACGCAGGACTATTTATGACATCAAGCCTAACCGTAACAAGGAAACAGTCATCCAACGTCTTTCAGAAATCAGTGACAGGACTTACATTGAGTACGTCACAATGGATATGTGGAAGCCCTACAAAGACGCAGTGAACACTATCCTTCCACACGCTAAAGTTGTCGTAGATAAGTTTCATGTAGTTAGAATGGCTAATCAAGCCTTAGATAACGTCAGAAAGTCTTTGAAAGCCCATATGAGCCAAAAAGAAAGACGTACCTTATGCGTGAAAGGTTTATCCTTCTAAAGCGTAAACACGATCTAAATGAACGTGAATCATTCCTCTTAGATACTTGGTTAGGTAATCTTCCTGCTTTAAAAGAAGCCTATGAACTCAAAGAAGAGTTTTACTGGATATGGGATACTCCTGATCCAGATGAAGGTCATCTTCGTTATAGTCGATGGAGACACCGTTGTATATCCAGCAACTCTAAAGACGCATATAAAGACCTCGTGAGAGCCGTAGACAACTGGCATGTTGAAATATTCAACTACTTTGATAAAAGGCTCACTAATGCTTATACGGAGTCAATTAACAGCATTATTAGGCAGGTAGAGCGAATGGGTAGAGGTTACTCGTTTGATGCCTTACGAGCCAAAATCCTTTTCAATGAGAAGCTCCATAAAAAGCGTAAGCCACGATTTAATTCAAGTGCTTTCAATAAAGCTATGTTATACGATACTTTCAATTGGTATGAAGTGAATGATCACGACATTACAGACAACTTAGGTGTCGATTTTTCCACACTTATTAAGAATTTGAAGAAGGGTGATTTATAAGCCCTTTTCCACTATAAAATCCGAATACCCGAAATTTTTTGATGAAAATTACTCACAAGAAATAATATATAGAACTGTTTAAATATCTTCAGGATAGAAAAAGAAATTGTCCAGGCACGAAGAAACTGTATATTTGTTGCTAAACTGTACATCATCTTTATGATACGGTATTTCGTATTTCTCAACTACATAAGCTCCGAAAACTAAAATGTGATAACCCTTTGATAACCTCTCGATTTTCAAAAGGATTATATATGTGAATATTGAGGATTTATCTCTTAAAATTACTTGATTTTAGTGATAATTTACCATAAATATCATAATGTAGAAAAAACCAGGTCTTAAGAAAGCTCGTAAAGCATCACAATTTAGTAAACGTTAATTCGAAAGAATTACTATACTTACAAAGAGCACCTTTCGGGGTGTTCTTTTTGTACTTTCTTACTAAATTGGTGCAATTGACACAGTTGTTGCGACTTTAGTCGCTTATAAATGTGGCTGCAACCTGACAAAGTCAGTTGCCTCAAAACGTTAATCAATACGATTATATCAACGTTTCAAAGCACTCAAGAGTTTACCTTATTGTTTCTTTTTATATTCTTAAGAAATCAAAAGCAATATAAGTTGTCAGCTCTTTATTACAAAAACATTAATTAGCATTCTATCATTATCTTCAGTCTAAAATCAGTATTTTGAGTTGTACGAGATCAGTTTTCGAATTTGCTCTTTGAACTTTGTCTAGTCTTACTTAATTTTTCCCTGAAGTTAAGTTTTTACTCGGCATCATTAGTTAAAAAGGAAAAAGAATGCATTTTATATTTGGGTTTGAGTTTTATAAAATAGGATAAGCGCACTGAATATTAAGGTGTTATAGAAAAAATAAAATTTTTAAAAGCTACAGAGAAACATGGTATAATGTAACTAAAGGAGGTAGTATATGTCCTTAGATATAGATAAAGAAAAGATGACAATCATGGGAGTAGCTTTTGAAAACTGATCCGTTTTTAAGAGTGTTTGGTATGCTTTAAGTACAAATATGATTGAAGGATGGCGACCTACGGTTAGTAATGTTGGAAAATTACGAGATGAAGCTCTTGCTCTGGGGATGGCTTAATGAAGCGTAAGTGTTATGATTCTTATGACTATATTGATTCAGATAATTTATATACCTATCCGGGTTCTTCAGTTCTAAAAAATAAGCAGGAAGAACGAGATGAGAAAAAAGCACGCGAGCTGGAATATCGAATGGTTGCTAGTAAGAATTTGAAATTATTTATCAATCCTATCTTAGTTAATAGTTTAAAAGTAGTTTGTTTCACAACTACATAAGCTTAAAAAGGGATAACTCTTTAATAACATTTTGATTTGTTAAAAGATATTTTGTCCACTACATTTATTCAATTGAGTATTATTTGTTATAGATAGAACATTGCATTCAGAATAATGAAAAACGCATCAAAATGGTGCGTTCTGTTTTTATGCTACCATAAAAGGAGGGAAACAAATTGAAAATTTTTAAGGGAGAGTTTTATCGAATCTCTGTATTAACAGACAAGCTAGTAAGGTTAGAATACTCTCAAACTGGAAGTTTTGAGGATAGAACGACACAACTTACCTATAATAGAGATTTTGGTCAAGTTTCGTTAGATTATATCGAGACATCAAACGTACTAGATATTATGACGGACTATTTTCATCTGCACTTTAATAAAGGAGAATTTAACGCCGAAAATTTATTTATAGAATTAAAAGGAAATTTTGCCGTATATGGTAGTCGCTGGTATTTTGGTGAATCTATTGAAACGTTAAAAGGAACAGCTCGGACTCTGGATAAGGCAGATGGAGCAATCTCGTTAGAAGATGGAATTATTAGCCGAAATGGGATAGCCTTATTGGATGATTCTCAAGGATTTATTTGGGATGAACAGTCTGGTTATATTGAGAGAGAAAATCAAATTGACCTGTATTTCTTTGCCTATGGGCATGATTATAGAGGAGCAATCAGAGACTTTTACCATTTGACTGGTTCAACCCCTTTGTTGCCAAGATATGCTTTAGGCAATTGGTGGAGTAGATATTGGCCTTATACGTCGGATGAATACTTGGATTTAATAGACAGATTTGAAACAGAGAAAATTCCATTATCTATCGGTGTTTTAGATATGGATTGGCATATCACTGACATTCCAGCTCGTTTTGGAAGTGGCTGGACAGGATATAGTTGGAATAAAAATTTAATACCTAATCCAGAGCAGTTATTGCAACAACTTCATGATAGAAAGTTGAAACTCTCCTTAAATGTCCATCCTGCTGATGGTATACGGGCTTATGAAGAAGCTTATCCTCGAGTCGCCAAACGATTGGGGTTAAATGTAGAATTAGAAGAACCTGCCATTTTTGATTTTTTTAATCTCTCTTTTAGAGAAGCCTACTTTAAAGATGTTCATTATGAGCTAGAAAAGCAGGGAGTAGATTTTTGGTGGATTGACTGGCAACAAGGGACACAAGGTATGCTAGATCCACTATGGCTTTTAAACCATTATCACTATCAGGATAGTTGTAAAAATGCAGAAGGTGGTTTGATTTTATCAAGATATGCAGGTCCTGGTAGTCATCGCTACCCTGTTGGTTTTTCAGGGGATACTATTATTAGTTGGAATTCCTTAAGATTTCAACCTTATTTTACAGCGACCGCATCAAATATCGGTTATAGTTGGTGGAGCCATGATATCGGTGGGCACATGCTGGGGGATTATGACGAAGAGCTACAAACTAGATGGCTACAGTTTGGTATTTTTAGTCCGATAACTCGATTACATAGTTCTAGAAGTCCCTTTAATAGTAAGGAACCTTGGTTTTTTTCAGAAACAACATCTAAGATTATGAAGAAATACCTTCGTTTGAGACATCAGATGATTCCATATCTATATACCATGAATGTAAAGACACACGAGGAAGGTGCCCCATTAATCAGCCCAATGTATTATTTCTACCCAGAGAATGATGAGAGTTATAATGTTCCAAATCAATACTTTTTTGGAACAGAACTGATGGTGGCTCCCATTGTAGAAAAGATGGATTTGGCATTCCAATCTGCAAAAGTGGATGTATGGTTCCCTGAAGGTGAATGGTATGACTTCTTTTCAGAGAAAAAATATACAGGTGGTGTGAAGTTAAGTGTTTATCGAGACATTTCGATGATACCTGTGTTTGCAAAAAGTGGTGCAATCATTCCCTTGGTTGGTTCTGAGATAGATATGGGTGTTGATTTACCTGAAGTTGTAGATTGGTATGTATTCCCAGGAAAACAACATTCTTTTGAAATGATTGAAGATCAAAATGGTCAAAGATATAAAACAAGATTATCAATCGACTGGGAAATGGGAATGGTAGAGTTAGCATTACAAGGAGATTCTAGTATCCTTCCAAGCAATAGAAGGCATAGAATTCATTTTAAAGGAACGAATGTGTCTATCATTGAGTTGGCAAATAAGAATACTACAGCTGAATTTGAATATAAAGATAATAAAAGGCTATCCCTAAATGATGAAGTTTTTAGACTACTAAAGACGGCTTCTCTTCCATATGAATTAAAAGATAGATTGTTAAATCAATTCATCAATGCCAAAAATTCTCATGAGTTAATGAATATCTTGCATCATCAGGATAAGGAATTGAGAGGCCGTTTGTTGGAAATAATATTTACTAGCCAAAACTAATTGAGCCATTTCGTACACAATTTCTATTCTTTAAGTGCTAATTATTTATTTTTTAATGTGTAATAGTTTTACATCTCTATGCTTATTGACTTGTATTTTAGTAATTACAAGTTTGGCATAGGGATGTTTTTATAATTTTAAAGACTTTTTGCCCAGCCTCTTTTCAACTAAACAAGAGCAAATTTTTAAAGGTGATTTTTCAACGTAACTTCCACTTGCCTGACCGAAGTGGAAGTTAGTTTGAAATGAATTTTTATGGTGGAATTAATACTCTTCGAAAATCAAATTCAAACCACGTCAGCGTCGCCTTACCGTACTCAAGTACAGCTTGCGGCTAGCTTCCTAGTTTGCTTTTTGATTTTCATTGAGTATAAGTATGAGACGATAGATTTTTTCAGAAAATTTTCTAAAATAAACAGGATTTGTTTGACATTTGTTTGAAAATTCTGTAAAATGAATTATTATATCGTTAAAGGAGAATATATATGGAAAAACAGAAAACATTTTTTGGACATCCTATGGGCTTGTCCACCCTCTTCTTTACAGAGATGTGGGAACGCTTTTCTTACTATGGGATGCGAGCTATCCTACTTTACTATATGTACTATAGTGTGCAAGATGGTGGATTGGGAATGGATAAGACCACGGCTGCATCGGTTATGGCTATTTATGGCTCACTGGTATTTTTGTCCTCGGTTATCGGTGGTTTTGTCAGTGACCGTATTTTAGGAAGCCGTAAAACTGTCTTTTACGGTGGGATTCTGATTATGCTAGGGCATATTGCTTTGGCAACACCTTTTGGACAAGTGGCTCTCTATCTCTCTATTGCCTTGATTATCTTTGGTACTGGATTTTTAAAACCCAATATCTCAGATATGGTGGGGGGGATTTATGAGAAAGAGGATGATAGACGGGATGCAGGTTTTAGTATCTTTGTCTTTGGTATTAACTTAGGTGCCTTTGTTGCCCCTTATCTAGTGGGTTATCTAGGTCAGGAAGTCAATTTCCATCTAGGCTTTTCGTTAGCTGCCATTGGGATGTTCTTTGGTCTGGTGAAGTATGTTTTGGATGGGAAGAAATACCTACCTGAATCAAGCCTTTACCCTACTGACCCACTTTCACAGACGGAGCAGCAGACCTTGATTAAACGTTTGCTGCTTACACTTGTCGTAGTTATTCTCGTGGTTATAGGTTTAGTCTTTACTCACCAGTTTAATGTGGATATGATTGTTAATATCTTTACAGTGATTGCTGTAATTATTCCAATCTACTATTTCTTCAAAATTTTATCTAGTCAGAAAATAACTGCTACTGAGAGATCTCGAGTATTTGCCTACATTCCTCTATTTATAGCTGGGGTACTCTTCTGGTCTATTGAGGAGCAGGGGTCTGTTGTTCTCGCTCTATTTGCGGATGAGCAAACTCGACTTTACATTAATGTATTTGGGAATCAGATTCATTTTCCATCTAGCTTTTTCCAAAGTATCAATCCACTTTTCATTATGATTTATGTGCCGATTTTTGCGTGGTTGTGGGGGAAAATGGGTAAAAAGCAACCATCCTCTGCTAAGAAATTTGCTTACGGTTTATTTGCTGCAGGTTTATCCTTCTTGTGGATGATGTTACCAGGGATGCTCTTTGGGACAGATGTTAAGGTCAGTCCTCTCTGGTTGATTATGAGTTGGGCTATTGTGATTGTAGGGGAAATGCTGATTTCGCCGATTGGTCTATCAGTCACTACTAAGTTAGCACCAAAATCCTTCCAAGCACAAATGATGTCTATCTGGTTCTTGAGTAATGCAGCTGCCCAAGCTATCAATGCTCAAATTGTAAAATTTTATACAAGCGAAACTGAAGTTGCTTACTATGGAATTGTTGGAGGAATTACGATTGTATTCAGTATTATCTTACTCTTCTACGTTCCGCGTATTGAAAAACTAATGTCTGGTATCAAATAGAGAAAAACTGGAATTTCTGTAGGGATTCTAAAAGTTAGATCAATTATTTATTCAAAGGATTTAGTTCTGTATTGTATAGGGCTAGGTCCTTTTAGTTTGATTAATACTCTTCGAAAATCAAATTCAAACCGCGTCAACGTCGCCTTGCCGTACTCAAATACAGCCTGCGGCTAGTTTCCTAGTTTGCTCTTTGATTTTCATTGAGTATAAAACTCACGATGTTTCTGATTTTCCTAGTGGACATTTGTCTACTTTTTTTATATAATAAAACTAAACCATAATGGTTTAGTTTTGAAAATATAGATTCAAGCATCGATTAGTCTTTCTAAGGGAGATAATGTCCATTAAAGCATCATAATAGGAGGTGAAGTATGTATCAGCCAGAAAAATTAAAGGCTCGGAGGAAAGAGTTAAAACTGACACAGAAGGAAATTGCAGAGCAACTTGGGATTAGCTTTCAGGCTTACTCAGCTTGGGAACGTGGAATCAAAGAACCGTCTAAGGAGAAGGTGTTTCAGCTAGAGAATATTTTAAAAGTGCCAAAAGGATATTTTACTCAGATCGAGATTGTCCGTCTCTACCATAGCCTCTCCAAGCAAGGGCAGGAGAAGGTTGTTCTCTATGCTCGCAACCTATCTCAAGAGGAGCAAGCCCACAAAGTGACAGCTATGCCAGAGCGCCTCTACGAGTACCGTGTTTATGAACGCATGTCAGCAGGGATTGGGGCTTCGGTCTACGATGATCAGAATTTTGATACGGTTTACTTTAATGAGGAGTTGGCTCATGATTTTGCGTCCTGGGTGTCTGGGGACTCCATGGAACCTAAATACCAAAATGGTTCAGTAGCTCTGATTCGAGAGACAGGATTTGACTATGACGGGGCGGTTTATGCAGTGGTTTGCAACAACCAGACCTATATCAAACGGGTCTATCGAGAGGAGAATGGATTGCGTCTGGTCTCTATCAATCCTAAATACAAGGATATTTTCATCTCCTATGAGGAAGATCCTCGGATTGTGGGGATTATCGTTGGGAACTTTGTGCCGATGGAGGGCTAGCCAATGGGCTACTTTGATTATTCCAGAGAGCCCAAAAGTGACATTGCCTTTGTCGATATGAAATCCTTTTATGCCAGTGTTGAGTGTGTGAAAAGAGGATTGCATCCGCTGAAAACCTCGCTTTGTGTCATGAGTCGCGCGGATAATTCAACTGGTCTTATCCTAGCCTCCTCTCCCATGTTTAAGAAGATTTTTGGCCAGTCAAATGTTGGTCGGGCCTATGATTTGCCTTTTGATATCAAAACGCGAAAATTTTCCTATTACAATGCTCGAAAGCAAGGGCTACCGACTGACTCGGACTATGTTCGCTACATCGAAGATTGGGCTCAAGTGACCTTGATTGTCCCTCCTCGAATGGACGAGTACATTGCAGTCAATATGGAAATCCAGCGAATCTTTCAAAACTATGGCAGTCCAGATGATATTTATCCTTACTCTATCGATGAGGGCTTTATTGACCTGACTAGTTCGCTCAACTATTTTATCCCAGATAAGAGTCTCTCTCGCAAAGACAAGCTGGATATGCTTTCTGCTCGTATTCAGAGGGATATTTGGAGGCAGACAGGGATCTACTCTACAGTAGGTATGTCAAATGCCAATCCCTTACTGGCCAAGTTGGCTCTGGATAATGAAGCCAAGCACACTCCGACCATGAGGGCCAACTGGTCTTACCAGGATGTGGAAGAGAAGGTCTGGTTCATTCCCAAGATGACCGACTTTTGGGGAATTGGCAGGCGGATGGAGAAACGCTTGCATGCTCTGGGGATTTTTTCCATCAAGGAATTGGCAACCAGCAATCCTGACCAGCTAAAAAAAGCTCTGGGTCAGGCTGGTCTTCGTTTGTGGTTTCATGCTAACGGAATTGATGAGAGCAATGTTCATAAGCCCTATAAAGCCAAATCCAAGGGCTTGGGGAATTCTCAAATCTTGCCGAGAGACTACGTGAAGCTACGGGATATTGAAATTATTCTTCGAGAAATGGCGGAGCAGGTGGCTATTAGATTGAGAAGGTCTGGCAAGAAAACAACCCTTGTCTCTATCTATGTCGGTTTCTCTAAACAGGAGGTCAGGTCGTCTATTCACACACAAATGAAGGTCGAACCGACCAATAATACAGCTGTCTTAACGAATTATGTTTTGAAGTTATTTCATAACAAATACACTTCTGGAGCAGTCAGAAGTGTCGGTGTAAACTATTCAGGCTTTGTAGACGAGCCCTTTGGTTTGATATCTCTCTTTGATGATGTTGACAAGCTAGAAAAAGAAGAAAGGCTCCAGACGGCCATTGACTCCATTCGGGAACAATTTGGTTTCACTTCTCTTTTAAGAGCCAATGCACTGGAAGAAGCCTCTAGGAGTCTTGCCAGAAGCAAGCTGATTGGGGGACATTCTGCTGGAGGATTAGATGGATTACAATGATTGATCGTTCTTATTTACCTTTTCAATCCGCGCGATATTATCAAGATCCAGGTATGCAGAAGTGGATGGGATTTTACCTTTCAGAACACACCAGTTCGCTCAGTGAAGAAAAAAGCCGTGTTGATTTTTCGACGGATTTGACTCCAGATGAGAAGTTGCACTTGCTTTCTCAGCTTTATGTTGGCCAACTTAAGGGGAGTTTTGTGGTCAAGGAAAAGAAGCAGAAGGCGACTATCATCGGTGTGGTGAGAGAGTTATCACATCAGACTCTATCTATTAGGACAAACGAGGGATATAGGTTGATAGAGGTTGCAGATATCCTAGAAATTCGACTGTGGGAGGAGGGAGTTTATGACTAGAAAAGAGCTGTATGAAAACAAACTGCAGATGGATTATTTTTCAGATGACTATATTCGTTTTGAAGAGGATTTTCAAAAATATTCTGCCATGAACGTACCCTTGACTTTTTTGATTGATGACATCCTACGAACCATGGCGATGAATCAGAAAAACTACTTTGTCTTAAACAAGGAAAATGCCAAGGATGGGCGGGAGCATAGCTTTTATTTTAGGGTGGTAACGGAAAAAGCGTGTCCTAGAAATAGGACCTATGTATATGCTGGGGTTAAAAATAGTAGTCAGTAGAGGGGAGTCTGCTGTAAATGTATCATTTTTACAACACTTCATGGCTCATATCATGGGGTGTTTTTCTATTCAAGTCAAAGCCCATCAAAAAATCCCACTATTCTTAGGCTAAAGGAGAACTAATAATAGTGAGATTGTGAAATTATAGTAGTTTTTGTATCGCCTCTTCAATTTGTTTTGGGTCTGTTTTTGAAGAGAAGCGTTCAAAGACCTGCCCATCACGACCAATGAGAAACTTAGCGAAATTCCATTCGACTCGTTTTCCCAGTGGGCCAGATTTTTGTTCTTTCAACCAAACATAGAGAGGGTCTGCTTCCTTACCGTTGACCTTGATCTTGGCAAAACGTGGGAAGGTGGTTTGATAATGTAGGCTACAGAAGGCGTTGATTTCCTCTGCGCCGCCTGGTGCTTGTCCCATAAACTGATTGCAAGGAAAGTCTAAAATCTCAAAACCTTGTTCTTGATAGCGATCATAGAGTTCTTGAAGTCCTTGGTACTGGGGCGTTAAACCACATCCAGTAGCAGTGTTGACAACCAAGAGAACCTTACCACGATAGGTCTCTAGTGGAGTTTCTTGATGGTCTTGGTTCAAGACTGAAAAATCGTATAGTGAAGTCATTGCTTGCTTTTCTCCTTCTGTTTGGTATTTTTAGGAGTTTTCTCCTCCTGTAGTGATAGAAATCCGTAGGTCAGGGTTCCAAAAATGCTTCCGATAATCAGGCTATACATCAGGAAAGGAATACTTTTATCGAATTGCATGAGCAACTTTCCAAAATCTGAAAGGGACATCTGTTGAACGAAGACTTTATGAAAGATGAGTAAGGTAAAGAAGCCAATCTGAATACCGATAAACACAATCCAGCTTCGGAATTTGATTTGAGCTTTGCTGTAGGTTTTGAGAATGATTTCTGATTTGTCATCCTTTTCAAGATGAAGCTCTTGGACGGCTTTTTGAGCTTTTATACTCATGAACAAAATGAGTCCAAAATAGATGTAGGGCATAACATTTCGAACAATTTCTATAAAGCTTCCGAACAAAATATAGAATAGGAAGAGAATGAAGGAAGAGTAAAAGATTTGGATCATGGAACGGGCGCAAGCCTTGTAGATAACCTCTTGACGGCATTCATCAAAAGGCCCTTGGATATGAAAGAAATTTCGAAGTAAGCGAGTTGTTAAGTCTTCTTTTTTCATGGGTGATTTCTCCTAAATGAACGATGTTATTTTGTTTCTTTTACGAATTGATAGAGATAATAAAGATAAGTAATAGAAGAAAGGATGGCGATAGTTAGCAGTATATAATATTTCCAATTGCTTGAAATGAGCGTCAGCTGTGGTAAGGATAGAAAGGATAGAATCATAAAGCATAGTGCTAGGTTGAGTATGCGCGTTTTTTGGGAATCTATCTTTAGATAAGTCAATCCTTTGTTGAGTGCTGGAACAAAGACTGGAAGGAGGACTATATCGTAGATTGGCAAGTTCCCTGAAACGATGATGAAGGTGAGTAGAGAAGCAAACAAAAGATGATAGGTAAGTAAAGTTACTAGTGATTTCATAGGGCACCTCCTAATCCTCATCTTGATCTTTCTTAGCTTTTTCAATGCGACGGGAGATGAGGAACTGTATACTCGCTCCGAAGAAGATAGAACCGAGAATGCTTGATACACCATTTCTTATAGTGAGGAGAGAATGAAAATAGTCCTGACCTTCACCTATGAGTATACTGAGAAGAGGAGTTATAAAAAACATCCATAGACCAAAGAACAAACCTGCTTTAAGACCTGGGTAGTATAGTTGCTTACTTTCTTTCTCGCTCAGCATATCTGGATCAATAGCTGTAATCCCTGTTTTTTTCATTTGGTAGGTGACATAGCCAGCAGAGATGAGGGCAATCACTAAAATCAGAGGAGGATAGACTAGAGCTACTAGTTGAGGATATTTATAGGCCAGAATGAGCGGAATAAGATTGCCGAAAATCATCAGATAAAAGAGGAAGATAAAGACTTGGTTACCTATACGGTCTGCCTCGCGTCGTTTGTATTCGTCAAGTGGATCAGAAATACCGTATGTGCGCTTGATCAGTTTTTCAGTGAAGGTTTCTTTTTTCATGTGTTGGCTCCTTTTTTAAAAATCATCCTCCCAAAAGAGATTGTTGAGGTCAGTTTGGAGGCTACGGGCGAGATTGAGACAGAGTTCCAGAGTTGGGTTGTACTTGTCGTTCTCAATCATGTTGATAGTTTGTCTCGAGACACCGATATCCTTGGCGAGTTCGAGCTGGGAAATGCCCAGTTCTTTGCGAAATTCTTTCACACGATTCATCTGTTCTCCTTTCTGATTTGTGTCGTATATATTTGACTATATTATATTCTTCTATGGCGCGGATGTCAAGCATATTTGACATATTTCTTAAAGAAATCTTACTTGTTTTTGACCTATTTGTCTGACTAGTGCAAGCTAGTCAGATTTGTGGTAAAATAGATAAGATATGACAAAAGAATTTCATCATGTAACGGTCTTACTCCACGAAACGATTGATATGCTCGACGTAAAGCCTGACGGTATCTATGTTGATGCGACTTTGGGTGGAGCAGGCCATAGCGAATATTTATTAAGTAAATTAAGTGAAAAAGGCCATCTCTATGCCTTTGACCAAGACCAGAATGCCATTAACAATGCGCAAAAACGCTTGGCTTCCTACATTGAGAAGGGGATGGTGACTTTTATCAAGGATAACTTCCGTCATTTACAGGCACGTTTGCGCGAAGCTGGTGTTCAGGAAATTGATGGAATTTGTTATGACTTGGGAGTGTCTAGTCCTCAATTGGACCAGCGTGAACGTGGTTTTTCTTATAAAAAGGATGCGCCACTGGACATGCGGATGAATCAGGAAGCTAGTCTGACAGCCTATGAAGTGGTGAACCACTATGACTATCATGACTTGGTTCGTATTTTCTTCAAGTATGGTGAGGATAAATTCTCTAAACAGATTGCGCGTAAGATCGAACAAGCACGTGAAGTCAAGCCAATCGAGACAACGACTGAGTTAGCAGAAATTATCAAGTCGGCCAAACCTGCCAAGGAGCTCAAGAAGAAGGGCCATCCTGCCAAGCAGATTTTCCAGGCTATTCGAATTGAAGTCAATGATGAACTGGGAGCGGCAGATGAATCCATCCAGCAGGCTATGGAGATGTTGGCTCTAGATGGTAGAATTTCAGTGATTACCTTTCATTCCTTGGAAGACCGCTTGACCAAGCAATTGTTCAAGGAAGCTTCAACGGTTGAAGTTCCAAAAGGCTTGCCTTTCATCCCAGATGATCTCAAGCCCAAGATGGAATTGGTATCCCGTAAGCCAATCTTGCCAAGTGCAGAGGAGTTAGAAGCCAACAACCGTTCGCATTCAGCCAAGTTGCGCGTGGCCAGAAAAATTCACAAGTAAGAGGAAAAAATGGTAGATAAGAAAGAAACAACCAGTCAATTCTTGCAGAATCGTATAAAAAAATTCTCACGTGTGGAGAAGGCTTTTTATCTTTCCATCGCTTTTACGGCACTCGTTTTAGCAGTGAGCATTATCTTTATGCAGACACGACTCTTGCAAGTGCAAAGTGATTTGACAAAAATCAATGCGCAGATAGAGGAAAAGAAGACAGAGCTGGACGATGCCAAGCAGGAAGTGAATGAATTGATTCGTTCAGAGCGCTTGAAAGAAATTGCAGATAAAAAAGATTTGAAATTGAATAATGAAAACATCCGAACAGCGGAGTAAGATATGAAATGGACAGAAAAAATAACCCGATTTGCGGTAAAAAATCGTAAATCTCCAGCAGAAAACCGTAGGATAGTTGGCAAGTACCTCAGCTTTGTAGCTGTTGCCCTTTTCGGCCTCTTTTTGGCCAATTTTGCTTATATTATCGCAAAAGGTAATATATTTGGTACTGACTTGGTAAAAGAGGCTAAAAAGGTTCACCAAACCACTCGAACAGTTCCTGCCAAACGTGGGACTATCTATGACCGAAATGGAGTGCCTATCGCAGAAGATGCGACCTCTTATAATGTCTATGCTGTTATTGATAAAAAATACAAGTCAGCAACGGGGAAAATTCTTTATGTAGAGGATTCGCAGTTTAATAAGGTAGCTGAAGTCTTCCATAAGTATTTAGACATGGATGAAGCTTATGTGAAAGAGCAATTAGCTCAACCAAATCTGACCCAAGTTTCCTTTGGAGCAAAAGGAAATGGGATTACCTATGCCAATATGATGGCAATTAAAAAAGATTTAAAAGATGCTAGTGTGGAAGGGATTGACTTTACAACGAGCCCTAACAGAAGCTATCCAAATGGCCAATTTGCTTCTAGTTTTATTGGGTTAGCCCAACTACATGAAAATGAGGACGGCAGTAAGAGTTTATTAGGAACTTCTGGTCTGGAGAGTTCATTAAATACCATTCTTGCTGGGACAGATGGTATTATTACCTATGAAAAAGACCGTGTAGGAAATATCGTACCAGGTACAGAACAGGTGTCGCAACAAACTGTGGATGGTAAGGATGTTTATACAACATTGTCTAGCCCGCTCCAATCTTTCATGGAAACTCAGATGGATGCCTTTCTACAAAAAGTAAAAGGTAAGTATATGACCGCGACCTTGGTCAGTGCAAAGACCGGTGAAATCCTCGCTACCACCCAACGACCTACCTTTAATGCAGATACTAAAGAAGGAATCACTGAGGACTTTGTTTGGCGTGATATTCTTTATCAAAGTAACTACGAACCAGGATCAACCATGAAGGTCATGACGTTAGCTTCTTCTATTGATAATAATACCTTCCCAGGTGGAGAATACTTCAATAGCAGTGAATTAAAAATAGCGGATGCGACGATTCGAGATTGGGACGTTAATGAAGGTTTGACCGGTGGTGGTATGATGACATTTTCTCAAGGGTTTGCTCACTCAAGTAATATTGGGATGACACTTCTTGAGCAGAAAATGGGTGATGCTACCTGGTTGGATTATCTAAACCGCTTTAAATTTGGGGTTCCAACTCGTTTTGGTCTGACTGATGAGTATACAGGTCAATTGCCTGCAGATAATATTGTCAATATTGCCATGAGTGCATTTGGTCAGGGGATTTCTGTAACGCAGACGCAAATGATTCGTGCCTTTACAGCCATTGCCAATGATGGCGTCATGTTAGAGCCTAAATTTATTACGGCCTTGTATGATCCAAATGATCAAACCGTTCGTAAATCTCAAAAAGAAATCGTAGGAAATCCCGTTTCGAAAGATGCAGCTAGCCAAACTCGTACTCACATGGTCTTGGTAGGAACGGATCCTAGATATGGAACTATGTACAATCATAGTACAGGAAAAGCAACTGTCAATGTTCCAGGTCAAAATGTAGCCCTCAAGTCTGGTACAGCCCAAATCGCTGACGAGAAAAATGGAGGCTACTTGGTTGGTTCTACCAACTACATTTTCTCGGTTGTGGCTATGAACCCTGCTGAAAATCCTGATTTTATCTTGTATGTAACGGTTCAACAGCCTGAACATTATTCAGGTATCCAATTGGGAGAATTTGCCAACCCAATTCTTGAAAGAGCTTCAGCTATGAAAGAATCTCTCAATCTTCAATCTCCTGCTAAGAATTTAGATCAAGTGACGACAGAGTCTTCTTATGCAATGCCTAGCATCAAGGATATTTCACCTGGTGATTTGGCGGAAGCCTTACGCCGAAATATTGTGCAACCAATCGTTGTAGGTACTGGAACAAAGATTAAAGAATCATCTGTAGAAGAAGGGACCAATCTTGCACCAAACCAACAAGTTCTCCTTTTATCGGATAAGGTAGAAGAAATTCCAGACATGTATGGCTGGAAAAAAGAGACTGCCGAGACCTTTGCTAAATGGTTGGATATTGAGCTGGAATTTGAAGGTTCAGGTTCTGTTGTTCAGAAGCAAGATGTTCGGACTAATACAGCTATCAAAAACATTAAAAAAATTAAATTAACTTTAGGAGACTAATATGTTTATTTCTATCAGTGCTGGAATTGTGACATTTTTACTAACTTTAGTAGGAATTCCGGCCTTTATCCAATTTTATAGAAAGGCGCAAATTACAGGCCAGCAGATGCATGAGGATGTCAAACAGCACCAGGCAAAAGCTGGGACTCCTACAATGGGAGGTTTGGTTTTCTTAATTGCTTCTGTTTTAGTTGCTTTCTTTTTCGCCCTATTTAGTAATCAACTCAGCAATAATGTCGGTATGATTTTATTTATCTTGGTTCTTTATGGCTTAATCGGATTTTTAGATGACTTTCTCAAGGTCTTTCGTAAAATCAATGAGGGTCTTAATCCCAAGCAGAAATTGGCTCTTCAGCTTCTAGGTGGTGTCATTTTCTACCTTTTCTATGAGCGCGGTGGAGATATGCTTTCTGTCTTTGGTTACCAAGTGCATCTAGGAATTTTCTATATTGTCTTCGCTCTTTTCTGGCTAGTCGGTTTTTCAAACGCAGTAAACTTGACAGACGGTATTGACGGTTTAGCTAGTATTTCAGTTGTGATTAGTTTGTCTGCCTATGGAGTTATTGCCTATGTGCAAGGTCAGATGGATATCCTTCTAGTGATTCTTGCCATGATTGGTGGTTTGCTTGGTTTCTTTGTCTTTAACCATAAGCCTGCTAAGGTCTTTATGGGAGATGTGGGAAGTTTGGCTCTCGGTGGAATGCTGGCAGCTATTTCAATGGCTCTCCACCAAGAATGGACTCTCTTGATTATCGGAATTATTTATGTCTTTGAAACAACTTCGGTCATGATGCAAGTCGGCTATTTCAAAATGACTGGTGGAAAACGTATTTTCCGTATGACGCCTGTGCATCACCATTTTGAACTTGGAGGATTGTCTGGTAAAGGAAATCCTTGGAGCGAGTGGAAGGTTGACTTCTTCTTTTGGGGAGTGGGGCTTCTAGCAAGTCTCCTGACCCTAGCAATTTTGTATTTGATGTAAGAATGGCACCCTGATGTTTCAGGGTGTTTTTGCTTTTTAAAAAATATTGGTCAATTAAAGTCAAATTCCTTGACCTTTTTTGACTAATGTAGTATATTATGAACGTAAGGTAAATGAAAGCCTTACTAGAACACTTATTTAAAGTAAAATAGAAAGAGGTGGGGTCTATGTTTAATCTAGAAATCTTTAGAAGTAAAGATAGTCTACTCCTGCTTGAAAAAGAAAAACCAGAAATAGTACGTAGAGTAGCAATCTAGCTAGTCTAAATTTTTTAAGATAAAGGTCAAAGATAGTCAATATCAGTAATCATAACTAAGTAAATAAAAAGAGGTAAAGAATATGAACAACAACTTTAATAATTTTAACAACATGGATGATTTATTTAACCAATTGATGGGTGGTATGCGAGGATATAGTTCTGAAAATCGCCGTTACTTGATTAATGGACGTGAAGTCACACCTGAGGAATTTGCTCACTATCGTGCAACTGGTCAATTGCCAGGAAATGCAGAAACTGATGGACAAATGAAACAACAGTCTTCAGGTATGAAACAAGATGGTGTCCTTGCAAAACTAGGTCGAAACTTGACTGCAGAAGCGCGTGAGGGCAAGTTGGATCCTGTCATCGGACGAAACAAGGAAATTCAAGAAACATCTGAAATCCTTTCACGCCGTACCAAGAATAATCCTGTTTTAGTAGGAGACGCAGGTGTTGGTAAGACAGCAGTTGTCGAAGGCTTAGCACAAGCTATTGTGAATGGTGATGTTCCAGCTGCTATTAAGAATAAGGAAATTATTTCCATTGATATCTCAGGACTTGAGGCTGGGACTCAATACCGCGGTAGTTTTGAAGAAAACATTCAAAACTTGGTAAACGAAGTCAAAGAAGCTGGAAATATTATCCTCTTCTTCGACGAAATTCACCAAATTCTTGGTGCTGGTAGCACAGGTGATGGTCAAGGATCTAAAGGTCTTGCTGATATCTTGAAACCAGCTCTTTCACGTGGAGAATTGACAGTGATTGGCGCAACTACTCAAGATGAATACCGTAATACTATCTTGAAAAATGCAGCCCTTGCTCGTCGTTTCAACGAAGTGAAGGTTAATGCTCCATCAGCAGAGGATACTTTTAAAATCCTTCAAGGAATTCGTGATCTCTATCAACAACACCACAATGTTATTTTGCCAGATGAAGTCTTAAAAGCTGCCGTTGATTATTCTGTTCAGTATATTCCTCAACGTAGCTTGCCAGATAAGGCTATCGACCTTGTCGATGTTACGGCGGCTCACTTGGCAGCTCAGCATCCAGTAACAGATGTTCATGCTGTTGAACGTGAAATTGAGGTAGAAAAAGACAAGCAAGAAAAAGCAGTTGAGGCAGAAGATTTTGAAGCAGCTCTAAACTATAAAACACGCATTGCAGAATTGGAAAAGAAAATCGAAAACCATACAGAAGATATGAAAGTGACTGCAAGTGTCAACGATGTGGCTGAATCTGTAGAACGTATGACGGGTATTCCAGTATCTCAAATGGGGGCTACGGACATCGAACGTTTGAAAGATATGGGTCATCGTTTGCAGACGAAAGTTATTGGTCAAGATAAGGCCGTTGAAGCAGTAGCAAAAGCTATCCGTCGTAACCGTGCTGGTTTTGATGAAGGTAACCGTCCAATCGGTAGCTTCCTCTTTGTAGGTCCTACTGGTGTCGGTAAGACTGAGTTGGCTAAACAATTGGCTCTTGATATGTTCGGAACGAAAGATGCTATCATCCGTTTGGACATGTCAGAATACAGCGACCGCACAGCCGTATCTAAATTGATTGGTACAACTGCAGGTTATGTTGGTTACGATGACAACAACAATACCTTGACAGAACGCGTCCGTCGCAATCCATACTCAATCGTCCTTCTCGACGAAATTGAAAAGGCTGACCCTCAAGTCATCACCCTTCTCCTCCAAGTCTTGGATGATGGTCGTTTGACTGATGGTCAAGGTAACACTGTCAACTTCAAGAATACGGTGATTATCGCAACTTCAAACGCAGGCTTTGGTTACGAAGCTAACTTGACAGAAGATGCGGATAAACCAGAATTGATGGATCGTTTGAAACCTTACTTCCGTCCAGAATTCCTTAACCGTTTCAATGCTGTCATCGAATTCTCACACTTGAGCAAAGGAGATCTTTCTAAGATTGTAGACCTTATGTTGGTTGAAGTTAACAAGACGCTTTCTAAGAAAGACATTGACTTGGCAGTGAGCGAAGCTGCTAAAGAATACATGACTGAGGAAGGCTACGATGAAGTCATGGGTGTTCGTCCACTCCGTCGTGTGGTTGAACAACAAATCCGTGACAAAGTCACAGACTTCCACTTGGATAACCTTGATGCTAAACACCTAGAAGCTGACATGGAAGATGGTGTTTTGGTCATTCGTGAAAAAGCCTAAGACAAAATTTTGAGCATAAAAAAGAAGGAGCCAGCTAAAAAGCTGGTTCCTTTTTTGTGTTTAGATGACATGGCGCTCAAAGGCATCGTCTGAAATCCCTTGTTCCAAGATGAGTTTAGCCCATTCTTTAGCAGAAAAGAGGCTGTGATCCTTGTAGTTTCCGCAAGATTCGATGGTTGTTCCAGGAACATCTTCCCAAGTAGTAGTTTCAGCGATTTCCTTGAGCGAATCCTTGATAACAGCCGCAATTTCAGCGCTGGTATGACGCCCCCACATAATCATGTGGAAGCCTGTGCGACAACCAAATGGTGAGCAGTCAATCATGCCGTCAATGCGGGTACGGATGAGTTTAGCCAAGAGGTGTTCGATAGTGTGAAGGCCAGCGGTAGGGATAGAGTCTTCGTTTGGTTGCACCAAGCGAATATCAAAGTTGGAGATAACGTCTCCCTTTGGCCCTGTTTCTTCCCCAATCAAGCGGACATAAGGTGCTTTAACAATAGTGTGGTCAAGTTCAAAACTTTCAACAATAACTTCTTTTGACATGGTAGATCCTTTCAGTTTTCTTCTTTCATTATAACATAAAGCCAGCTCTTGAGACAGAGAGAAAACCTCTCCGAGGGTGGAGAGGTTCAAAACTTTATTTACGATACAAGCGGTCGTATTGGTAGTAAGGATCAAAGGTTACGTTGATCCCTAGTTTACGAAGGACATTCTTGTCTTCATCGGTTAAGATGATGGTTGAGTGGACTTCGCTTCCTTTGAGGTTGCCAAGTTCTTCCATAGCACGAGCAGCATCAGGATTTTCTGTAGCTGTGATAGCAAGTGCAATCAGGATTTCATTTGAATGAAGGCGTGGATTGCGGCTACCCAGATGATCGATTTTAAGACCTTGAATCGGTTTGACAACTTCAGGTTCGATTAGTTTTACTTCTTTAGCGATGTCAGCTGATTTCTTGATGGCGTTGATAAGAGCAGCGGCTGTAGGGCCAAAGAGCTCTGAGTTCTTACCTGTGACGATTTCCCCATTTGGCAATTCAAGGGATAGGGCTGGTCCGCCAGTTTCTTCAGCTTTTTGGCGTGCAGCAACAGCAACCTTACGGTCTGCTGGTGTGATACCGAGGTCATTCATAAGTAACTCAATTTTCTTGACAGCAGCTTCGCCAATTTTTTCGGCTTTAAAATCAAGGACCGTTTGATAGTAGCGGCGGATGATTTCTTGTTTAGAAGCTTCGATAGCAGCCTCATTATCTGTAATAGCGAAACCAACCATGTTGACCCCCATATCTGTCGGTGAAGCGTATGGAGATTCACCTAGAATGCGTTCTAACATGCGCTTGAGCACTGGGAAAATTTCGATATCACGGTTGTAGTTGACAGTGGTTTCTCCATAGGTTTGGAGATGGAAAGGGTCAATCATGTTGACATCATCAAGGTCAGCTGTAGCAGCCTCGTAGGCCAAATTGACTGGGTGATGAAGGGGAAGATTCCAAACTGGGAAGGTTTCAAATTTAGCGTAGCCAGACTTGATACCATTGATTTGGTCGTGGTACATATTGGACATACAAGTTGCCAATTTTCCAGAACCAGGTCCAGGAGCAGTTACGACAATCAAGTTGCGACTAGTTTTGATGTAGTCATTTTTTCCCATTCCTTCTGGAGAAATGATGTGATCCATATCTGTCGGATATCCTTTGATTGGATAATGAAGATAAGAATCAATTCCGTTTTTCTCAAGCTGGTTTCGGAAGGCATCTGCAGCTGGTTGACCAGCGTACTGTGTGATAACAACGGAGCCAACAAAAATTCCCAATTCATTGAATTTATCAATCAAACGAAGAACTTCTTGGTCATAAGAAATGCCCAAGTCACCACGTGCTTTGGAATGTTCGATGTTGTTAGCATTAATGGCAATTACAACCTCGACTTGCTCTTTCAATTCTTGCAAGAGCTTGATTTTGTTGTCAGGCTCATAACCAGGAAGAACACGAGCAGCGTGAAAATCTTCTAACATTTTGCCACCAAACTCCAAGTAGAGCTTGCCGTCAAATTGGTTAATGCGCTCCAAAATGTGGTCGCGCTGTAGATTCAAATAGTGTTCAGAACTAAAAGCTTGTTTTTTCATTTTTTTACCTCTGACCTCTATTATAATAAAAAAATGGAAGTTAGGAAACTATGGAGTTAAAAAAGGAATCAAAAAGATTAGGCAAACGCTTGCACAAAAATCTGAAAAGCGCTATCATAGACTGTAGATTATTAAAATAATGAGGTAAGAAGATGCAAGAAAAATGGTGGCACAATGCCGTAGTCTATCAAGTTTATCCTAAGAGCTTTATGGATAGCAACGGAGATGGAATTGGCGATTTGCCAGGAATTACCAGTAAGTTAGACTATCTAGCCAAGTTAGGAATTACAGCGATTTGGCTTTCTCCAGTTTATGACAGCCCTATGGATGATAATGGCTATGATATTGCTGATTATCAAGCGATTGCAACGATTTTTGGAACCATGGAGGATATGGACCAACTGATTGCGGAAGCTAAGAAGCGTGATATTCGTATCATCATGGACTTGGTGGTCAATCATACCTCAGATGAACATGCATGGTTTGTCGAGGCCTGTGAAAATCCTGACAGCCCTGAGCGAGACTACTATATCTGGCGCGATGAACCCAACGACCTAGATTCTATCTTTAGTGGATCTGCTTGGGAATATGATGAAAAGTCAGATCAATATTATCTCCACTTTTTCAGCAAGAAACAGCCGGATCTCAACTGGGAAAATGAAAAACTTCGCAAGAAAATCTATGAGATGATGAACTTTTGGATTGATAAAGGCATTGGTGGTTTCCGCATGGATGTCATTGACATGATTGGAAAGATTCCTGACGAGAAAGTAGTCAATAATGGTCCTATGCTCCACCCTTATCTCAAGGAGATGAATCAGGCGACCTTTGGAGATAAGAATCTCTTGACAGTAGGAGAGACTTGGGGAGCAACTCCAGAGATCGCTAAGCTCTACTCTGATCCAAAGGGGCAAGAATTGTCTATGGTCTTCCAGTTTGAACATATCGGTCTTCAGTATCAGGAAGGTCAGCCTAAATGGCACTATCAAAAAGAGCTGAATATCGCTAAGTTAAAAGAAATTTTTAACAAATGGCAGACAGAATTAGGAGTTGAGGACGGTTGGAATTCGCTCTTCTGGAACAATCATGACCTTCCTCGTATCGTCTCAATCTGGGGAAATGACCAGGAATACCGCGAAAAATCTGCCAAAGCCTTTGCAATCTTGCTTCATCTCATGAGAGGAACACCTTATATCTACCAAGGTGAGGAGATTGGGATGACCAACTATCCCTTTGAAACGCTGGACCAAGTAGAAGATATTGAATCCCTCAATTATGCGCGTGAAGCTCTTGAAAAAGGCGTTCCGATGGAAGAAATCATGGACAGTATCCGTGTCATTGGACGTGACAATGCCCGTACCCCTATGCAATGGGACGAGAGCAAAAACGCTGGTTTCTCAACAGGTCAACCTTGGTTGGCAGTCAACCCAAACTATCAAGCAATCAACGTTCAAGAAGCACTGGCAAATCCAGATTCTATTTTCTATACCTATCAGAAACTGGTTCAAATCCGTAAGGAGAACAGCTGGCTGATTCGAGCTGACTTTGAATTGCTTGATACAGCTGACAAGGTCTTTGCCTATATTCGTAAAGATGGCGACCGTCGTTTTCTAGTTGTGGCCAACTTGTCCAATGAAGAGCAAGGCTTAACAGTAGAAGGAAAAGTTAAATCTGTCTTGATTGAAAACACTGTGGCGCAAGAAGCAGTTGAGAAACAAATCTTGGCTCCATGGGATGCTTTCTGTGTGGAATTACTATAAATATTTTTTACAGAAAAATTTAAAATTGAAATCGTATAAAAACAAGGGAGGACTGTATGAAAGACAGAAATCCTTTGTTTTTTTATGACTAAAGTTTATAAACTTTCATTCTCAAAATTCAATTAACTTTACAAATTCCCACTATTTTGGTAAAATAAACTTATGTTATAAAAACTAACATAAAGGAGAAAGAAGATGAATACAAAAAAGCGTGTTCTTAGCGCAGGCCTGACCTTTGCGGCTGCTTTGCTTTTAGCTGCTTGCGGACAATCAGGTTCAGATACAAAAACTTACTCATCAACCTTTAGTGGAAATCCAACTACATTTAACTACTTGTTAGACTACTACGCTGATAATACAGCCATCATTACCAACCTAGTTGATGGTTTGCTTGAAAATGACAACCACGGAAACCTAGTTCCATCTTTGGCAGAAGACTGGTCTGTTTCAAGCGATGGCCTGACTTATACCTACAAACTGAGAAAAGATGCCAAATGGTTCACGGCTGACGGTGAAGAGTACGCCCCAGTCAAGGCACAAGATTTTGTGACAGGTATCAAGTATGCAGTGGATAATAAATCCCAGGCCATTGACTTGATTCAAAACTCGATCAAGGGCTTGAATGATTATATTACAGGAGCGGATTCTGACTTTTCTAAGGTTGGGGTGAAGGCCATTGACGACCATACTGTTGAGTATACTTTGGCACGCCCAGAGCCTTACTGGAATTCAAAAACAACCAATAGTATTCTTTTCCCAGTGAATGAAGAGTTTCTAAACTCAAAAGGCAAAGATTTTGGGACCCTATCTCCAGATAGCATTCTCTACAGCGGACCTTATTTGTTAAAAGATTTCACATCAAAATCATCGATCGAGTATGTGAAGAATCCGCATTACTATGATCATGACAAAGTATCGATTGAACACGTAAAATTGGCTTACTTTGACGGCTCAGACCAAGAATTGACCATCCGTAACTTTGAAAGTGGAGCTTATTCTATCGCTGGGGTTTATCCAAATAGTTCTAACTTTGCCAAGACCAAGGAAAAATATAAGGATAATATCGTCTATAGCTTGCAGGACAAGACTTCTTGGTATTTCAATTTCAACGTCAACCGTAAGGCCTACAATCACACTGCTAAAACGACAGATGAGCAGAAGAAGTCAACTGAGACAGCTGTCTTGAACAAGAACTTCCGTCAAGCAGTGAACTTTGCCTTGGATCGCACAGCCTATTCTGCCCAGTCAAATGGGGAAGAAGCGGCTAGCAAGACCCTTCGTAACACCCTAGTGCCTCCAACATTTGTCCAAGTTGGAGACAAGACCTTTGGAGAAGTAGTTGCTTCTAAATTGGTCAACTATAGCACAGAATGGTCAGGTATTAACTTGGCAGATGCTCAGGATGCCTATTTCAACAAAGAAAAAGCCCAAGCAAAATTTGCGGAAGCTAAAAAAGAATTGGCAAGTCAAGGTGTGACCTTCCCAATTCACTTGGATGTGGCAGTTGATCAGACGAGTAAAAATGCCGTGACAGGCATGAACTCAGTTAAGCAGACCCTTGAGTCAATTTTGGGTGCTGATAACATTGTCATTGACGTTCAACAACTTTCAACAGATGATTTTAACAACGTAGCCTTCTTGGCACCGACACCAGCTGATCGTGACTATGATTTGAACTTTGATGGTTGGGTAGGTGACTACCAAGATCCATCAACTTATCTCAATCCTTTCAATGCAGAGGATGGATTCTACCTCAAGATCTTTGGTCTAGATGCTCAGGAAGATAAAGCTAAGATTGCTAGCTTGGGTCTTGATACCTACACTAAGATGCTCAAAGATGCAGATAGTGAAAATAAAGATGTAGCCAAACGCTATGAAAAATATGCTGAAGCACAGGCTTGGATGATTGACAATTCTCTGATTATGTCAGCTATGTCAAGTGGTGGAACAGCATCTGTAACCAAAGTAACGCCATTTACAAGAGGTTATTCACTAGTCGGCATCAAGGGTGACGGCAATAACTACAAGTACATGAAGCTGCAAAAAGATACTGTAACAACCAAACAGTATGAAGAAGCTAAGATCAAATGGGAGCAAGAAAGCAAAAAAGCAATTGAAAAAGCCCAAAAAGAAGCAGAAAATCATGTTAAATAATGATGAGCGAGGTTCCGTAAGGAACCTTGTTTTTATATTTATATAGTAAATTTATTGATGTAATTGTTTGCAAGTGAAAAAGAATGTTTCGGAAAGAAGATGAAAACGCCTTACCTAAGTGGATTTACCCCACAAGTGTATTTTTTTATGATATAATGAAATGAAATAAAAATTGATAATAGAGGTATATCGTGAGTAGATCTTCGAAGCGAGCTCGTCAGGGTAAAACAAAGATTATGATTAGTTGGGGGTTGCTAGCTATCTATGCAGTACTAGCAGTCTTTTTATTGTTTTTGATTTTCAAGTACAATATGCTAGCTTTCCGATATCTCAATATAGTGGTTACCGTCTTAATTGTGGCCTTAGCCATCTTGTGTTTCTTTTTAATTCGATCCAAGAAAGTTCAAAATCTAACGCTGATTTTATTACTACTTGGTGTGTTAATTAATGGTACTTCTCTCTTTGCTGTAGGGCAGTTCATTGGATTTACAAGTCGCCTGAATGCGACATCTAACTACTCAAATTATTCGATGAGTATTGCGGTGTTGGAAGATAGTTCAATTGATAATATCAGTCAGGTAACCAGTGTAACGGGACCGACTGGGACGGATAAGGATAATATCCAACAGTTGTTGAATGATCTGAAAGCTACTCAAAATAAAGAACTGACAGTCGAAGAAAGCAGCTCCTATCTTGCGGCATATAAGAGCCTGTTAGCTGGCGATACAAAGGCAATCATTCTAAACAGTGTCTTTGAAAATATTATCGAATCGGAATATCCTGACTATGCTTCAAAAATTAAGAAAATCTATACCAAAGGATTAACCAAAACGGTTGAAACTCCAAAAGATGTCAAAGGTGACAGTTTCAACGTTTATATCAGCGGAATTGATACTTATGGTCCAATCAGTTCGGTTTCTCGTTCGGATGTCAATATCATTATGACAGTGAATCGTGAAACGAAAAAGATTCTCTTAACAACAACCCCTCGTGATTCCTATGTTCCAATTGCAGATGGTGGTAACAACCAAAAAGATAAGTTGACCCATGCGGGTATTTATGGGGTAGATGCTTCCATTCATACACTGGAAAATCTCTACGGTATTGATTTAAATTACTACGCTCGTTTGAATTTCACCTCTTTCTTGAAATTGATTGATCTCCTTGGTGGAGTTGATGTCTATAATGATCAGGAATTTACATCTCGTCACGGGAAGTTTCATTTCCCAGTAGGGAATGTTCATCTTGATTCGGAGCAGGCTCTTGGCTTTGTGCGTGAGCGCTATTCTCTGGCAGATGGAGACCGGGATCGTGGTCGCAATCAGCAAAAGGTCATTGTGGCTATTCTGCAAAAGTTAACCTCGACAGAAGCTTTGAGAAATTATGACAGTATTATTAAGGGGTTGCAAGATTCGATTCAAACCAATATGCCACTTGAAACCATGATGAACTTAATCAATGCTCAACTTGAGAGTGGTGGAACTTATAAGATTAATTCACAAGATCTTAAAGGAACAGGGCGTATGGATTTGCCATCTTATGCCATGCCTGATAGTAACCTCTACATGATGGAGATAAGTGATAGCAGTTTAGAGTCAGTCAAGGCTGCAATCAATGATGTGATGGAAGGAAAATAAGACAAAATGATTGATATTCATTCGCATATTGTATTTGGTGTGGATGATGGTCCAAAATCTAAGCAAGAAAGCAAGGCGCTTCTGGCAGAAGCCTATAGGCAAGGGGTAAGGACTATTGTATCGACATCGCATAGACGAAAAGGAATGTTTGAAACTCCTGAGGAGACAATAGAGGCAAACTTCCAAGAAGTTAAGGAGCTAGCCAAGGAGGTGGCTCCAGACTTGACCATTCTCTATGGAGCAGAAATTTATTATACTAGTGATGTGCTTGCGAAATTGGAGAAACAGGTCATTCCAAGTCTTAATGGGACACGCTATGCTCTCATTGAGTTTAGTATGGCTACCCCTTATCGGGAAATCCATACTGCTTTGAGCAATGTTCTCATGCTTGGGATAACGCCTGTAGTTGCCCACATTGAACGTTACCATGAATTAGAGAATAACGAAAAACGGGTGAAAGAGTTGATTGATATGGGTTGCTACACTCAAATCAATAGTTCCAGCATTTTAAAACCAAAGTTATTTGGGGATAAATATAAATTTATGAAGAAACGAGCTCGCTATTTTCTAGAGCGAGACTTGGTACATTTTGTTGCTAGTGATATGCACAATTTGGACCAAAGACCGCCTTACATGAAAGAAGCTTATGAGATCGTTTCAAAACAATACGGTGAAAGAAAGGCGAGAGAATTATTTATCGAAAATCCTCGCTTCATCTTAGCGGATCAAATTATTTAGGAGTTGACATGAAAGAAAATAAAGAAATCGCAATTGACATTGTCCAATTATTTAAAATCCTTTGGAAGAAGAAAATCGCTATTATCCTAACTGCGATTGTAGCAGCTGTCATAGCTTTTGGTGTAAGCAGTTTTGTTCTTACGCCTGAGTATTCTAGTACAACACGTATCTATGTAGTCAATCGAAATCAATCGGAAAAAACAGGATTAACTAACCAGGATTTGCAGGCGGGTACCTATCTTGTAAAAGACTATAAGGAAATTATTCTATCACAAGATGTACTGGAGAAAGTCATTTCAAATCTTAAATTAGATAAAACAGTTAAAGAATTGACTAAAAAGATTCAAGTAACAGTGCCGGTAGATACTCGTATCGTATCAATCGTAGTTGAAGATGATCAACCAGAAGAGGCAAGTCGTATTGCTAATGCTCTTCGCGAGGTGGCGGCGGAAAAAATTATTTCTGTAACTCGTGTGTCTGATGTAACAACACTAGAGGAGGCAAGACCAGCCCTAACTCCTTCATCACCTAATATTCGTCGTAATACTGCACTTGCTTTTCTGGCAGGTGGCGCACTAATGGTTGTTTCAGTTTTATTACTTGAATTATTGGATGATCGTGTTAAACGACCAGAAGATGTCGAGGAAGTTATGAATATGCCACTTCTAGGAATTGTTCCGGATTTGAATAAATTAAAGTAAGGGAGAAAATATGCCAACATTAGAAATTGCGTTGAAACGTATTAATTTTATAAAAAAAGCAGAAGAACATTATAATGCTTTGCGCACCAATATTCAATTGAGTGGTGATAATTTGAAAGTTTTGGCCATCTCATCTGTCAAACCTGGTGAAGGAAAATCAACGACATCAACAAATATTGCCTGGTCATTTGCAAGAGCTGGATACAAGACTTTGCTAGTTGATGCAGATGTTCGTAACTCAGTTATGTCAGGAATATTCAAATCTAGAGAAAAAATCACTGGCTTGACAGATTATTTATCTGGGTCGACAGATTTATCACAAGGTCTTTGTGATACAAACGTTGAAAATCTATTTGTTATTCAGGCTGGACCAGTATCTCCTAATCCAACAGCTCTTTTGCAAAGTGACAACTTTAATAACATGATTGATACTCTGCGTAAGTATTTTGACTATGTCATTGTGGATACTGCACCGATTGGGATAGTCATTGACGCTGCTATCATTACACAAAAATGTGATGCTTCTATCTTGGTAACGGCAGCTGGAGAGACAAAGCGTCGTGATGTTTTGAAGGCTAAAGAACAGTTAGAACAAACAGGAACTCCGTTTTTAGGTGTAGTTCTAAATAAATTTAACACAGAAGTTGAAAAATACGGAGCTTATGGTGGTTATGGAGCCTATGGTTCCTATGGAAATTATGGGAAAAAGTAAAAAATAAACTAGGAAGTAGTTATGGAAGAGAAAGGGATAAAAATATCTCTGGCAGTAATCCAGAGTTTTATAGTAGTGTTACTGGGGTATTTTCTTAGTTTTGTTAAAGAGACAGATATTCTTTCAACAACAATGATTGTCCTATATATTCTCCACTACATAGTATTTTATTTTAGTGATTTCGGTCAAGATTTTTTTAAAAGAGGATATTTACGTGAGCTTGTTCGCTTGACAAAATATATCATTTTCTTTGCGTTGGCAATTAGTCTTTCCAATTTCTTTTTAGAAGAACGCTTTAGCATCTCTAGACGAGGCATGGTGTATTTCTTAACCTTACACTCGATTCTAATGTATCTAGTCAATATTTGTATCAAGTATTATTCGAAACGGATATTTCCTAATTTGAAATGGAGTAAAAAACTATTCTTGATTACAGCAACATCTAGAGTTGAGAAAGTGATGGATAAATTACTTGATGCTGGTGATTTCTTTGGAGAACTGGTGGCAGTTAGTGTATTAGATAAACCTAATTTCCAACATGATACTATTACAGTCGTACCAGTCGAAGATATTTTAAATTTTGCAACTCACGAAGTTGTGGACGAAGTGTTTATCAATCTTCCTAGTGAAGAATATGATATTGGTGAATTTATTTCTCGTTTTGAAACGATGGGAATTGATGTAACAGTTAATCTAAATGCTTTTGACCATAATCTAGGGCGTGACAAGAAAATCCGTGGGATGGCTGGTCTAAATGTCATTACCTTTTCGACGAAATTTTATAAAAATAGTCATGTCATTGCTAAGCGTGTCATAGATATTATTGGTTCTATTTTTGGTTTAATGATTTGTGGCTTAGTCAGTATAGTTCTAGTTCCAGCTATTAGAAAAGATGGTGGGCCTGCTATTTTTGCCCAGACACGTATAGGAAAAAACGGTCGACATTTTACTTTTTATAAATTTAGATCAATGTGTATTGATGCTGAGGATAAAAAGAGGGAATTGTTGGAGAAAAATACTATGCAGGGTGGTATGTTTAAGATGGATAATGATCCTCGCATCACAAAAATTGGGCGCTTTATCCGTAAAACTAGCTTGGATGAACTCCCTCAATTTTGGAATGTTTTGAAAGGGGATATGAGTCTAGTTGGAACAAGACCGCCAACAGTTGATGAATATGAGACATACACACCTGAACAAAAACGTCGATTGAGTTTTAAACCAGGTATCACTGGACTTTGGCAAGTTAGTGGTAGAAGTGAGATTAAGAATTTTGATGAAGTTGTTAAATTAGATGTAGCTTATATAGACGATTGGACAATTTGGAAAGATATTGAAATTCTACTAAAAACAGTTAAAGTTGTATTTATGAGGGATGGAGCGAAGTAAAATTATGAATAAAGTGAGGGAAATTCAACTAGGAGAATTATCTTTATTAAAAAGTTTTATTGCTATTTGTAGTAAACATGATTTAAGATATTATGCTTTGGGAGGAACATTGCTAGGAGCCATTCGTCATAAAGGATTTATTCCTTGGGATGATGATATGGATTTAGGGATGCCTCGAAAAGATTATGAAAAATTTTTATCTATTTGCAAAAAAGAACTTCCAGAACATGTTATTTTGAGGCTTCATGATGACAATTTAGGTAATACCTCTATTATGGATACATCCTTACAAATTCCATTTGGAGATGAACTATGTAGTCCATTCATAGATATTTTCCCTTTGGATGGTTATCCAGATGATCGTTTCCATTATTTTCTACATACAAATAAAATCAAATTCTATCGTGCACTTTCTAAAATTTCTGTAATTGATCGTCTACATGACAGAGATCGGGGAAGTTTTGAAAATGCAATTGTGAGTATATCAAAAGTTTTGAAATTAAATAAACTTCTAAAAACGGCCACTATTAACAACAAATTACAAAATCTAATTAAACAATATGATTTTGAAACTAGTTCAATAGTTGGTAATGTATTAGGCTCCTATAGAGAACGTGAGCTTGCTAAAAAAGAAGTATTCGGTGAACCACAATTACTAGAGTTTGAGAACTTAGAAATAAGTTGCCATGCAAATCCAGATGAATATTTAACGAAAATATACGGTGATTACATGAAGTTACCCGAAGAAGCAGAACGTAAGGGTCATTTCGAATCTACATGGGGAGATTAATTTGAATAGTTTTGATTTAATGGGGGTCAGGATTGACCCCTTAACAATGGATGAAACAGTACAAGCGGTTGAAAAATTTGTAATTGATCAACGTCCTCTTCATCTAATGGGCGTAAACGCTGATAAGATTAATCAATGTCAATCAGATGAAGTCATTAAAAAGATAGTTAACGAGTCTGAGATTATCAATGCAGATGGTGCATCAGTCGTTCTAGCCTCTCGATTTTTGGGCTATCAAGTTCCAGAACGAGTTGCTGGAATTGATTTAATGCAAAGATTATTAAAATTAGCCGATGAAAAATCTTATTCAGTGTATTTCTTTGGTGCTAAAGAAGAAGTTTTGCAAGATATGTTACAAAATTTCAAAGAAGAGTATCCAAATCTACGAGTTGTTGGACATCGTAATGGTTATTTTTCTGAGGAAGATGAGCAAGATATTCAGGAAGATATTCGTGAAAAGAATCCCGACTTTGTATTTGTTGGAATTACCTCACCTAAAAAAGAATACATCATCCAAAAATTTATGGATAATGGAGTGAATTCTATTTTTATGGGTGTAGGAGGTAGCTTTGACGTACTGTCTGGTCACATTCAGCGTGCTCCACTTTGGATGCAAAAATCAAACTTGGAGTGGTTGTTCCGAGTTGCTAATGAACCAAAGCGTCTCTTTAAACGATACTTTGTAGGGAATGTTACCTTTATTAAGCGAGTCTTAGATGAGAAACGAAAAACGAAAAAATAATATTTTACATATTTCACGAACGATGGATATTGGTGGTGCTGAGAGAATCGTGTACCAGTTGAGTTCTGATTTGCAAGATGAGTTTGATAGTGTCCATGTTGCTTCTACAGGAGGCCTTTGGGAACCAGAATTAGAGACCCGAGGAATTAATCATCATAAGATTCAAGATATAGACAGCAAAAATCCTCTTACAGTGTTGAAATTGCTTCTCACTATTTATCAAATTATTAAGACAAATGAGATTACTCTGGTTCATACACATCATCGAATGGCAGCTTTTTATATTCGTTTATTAAAACTGATTAATCCCAAGCTAGTCCACGTTTACACTGCTCATAATGTCTTTAAAGATAAGTTGTCTTTATATAGATTTTCACTGAGAAATGCCTATAGTATTGCAGTTGGTCAAGCCGTTAATCAAAATTTGAAAGATGATGTGGGAGTTGCAGACAGTACTGTTATCTATAACGGAGTAATCTTGAAACAGTCAAATAGACAAGTTGATGAGATTATGAAGTTTGATGGAATTAAGCTAGGCTGTATTGCAAGATTATCTGAACAAAAAGGTTTGACTTATCTGATTGATGCGATCTCTTTGATTTCTGATGAAAACCTCCGTTTATTTATCGTTGGGGATGGAGAACTTAGAGCCGAACTAGAAAATAAGGTTAAAGAACTCAATCTAGAGGATAAGATAACTTTTTTAGGCTATAGACGGGATATAGTCGAGTGTATTAATAGTTTTGATTTCCTAGTGTCTTCGTCATTATTTGAAGGCTTAGCTCTAAATGTTATTGAAGCATTTATGAATGGAAAAACCATGGTTGCGACAGATATTCCTGGCATTAATGAAGTTGTTACAAAAGAAAATGGGGTCTTGGTTCCTGCTAAAGATGCTAGGGCCTTAGCTTCTGCTATTGAAAGTCTGGCGACTGACTCAACTCTTAGAACTAGATTAGCTCATCAAGCTAAAAAAGATTATGAAGAGAAGTTTAGTTATCCTTTATTTTTAGAGAATTATCGTAAATTTTATCAAAAACTAATGGGAGATTCGAAATGAAAAAAGTAATGTTAGTTTTTGGGACGCGTCCAGAAGCGATAAAAATGTGTCCCTTAGTGAATGAATTGAAGAAAAATGATTCAATTAAAACACTTGTGTGTGTAACGGGGCAACATAAAGAAATGTTAGAGCAAGTTTTAGATGTCTTTAAAGTTGTTCCTGATTACGATTTAGGAATCATGAAGGCAAATCAAACACTATTTACAATCACGACAAGTATTTTAGATAAAATTCAAGCCGTTTTAGAGCAGGAAAAACCAGATATTGTTCTTGTTCATGGGGATACTACAACCACTTTTGCGACAGCTTTAGCTGCATTTTACATGGGAATTAAAGTTGGACACGTAGAGGCAGGACTGAGAACTTATAATCTTCAAAGCCCATTTCCTGAAGAATTCAATCGTCAGACTACTTCAATTATTTCGGATTTCAATTTTGCTCCGACAGAAGTGGCTAAAGAGAATCTTCTAAAAGAGGGAAGAGAGAATATCTATGTTACTGGAAATACTGTCATTGACGCCTTGAAGACAACTGTTCAAGAGCATTATGACCATCCTATTTTAGAGTGGGCTAAGGATAGTAAACTAATCATGTTGACAGCCCATCGACGTGAAAATCTTGGTCAATCCATGGAAAATATGTTTAATGCAGTTAATCGTATACTGAATGAGTTTGAAGATGTTAAAGTCGTATATCCTATCCATAAGAATCCTAAGGTTCGTGAGTTAGCAAGTAAGGTGTTTGGCGACAATGAACGTATGAAAATCATTGAACCTCTAGAAGTCATTGATTTCCATAATTTTATGAATCAAAGCTACATGATTTTAACAGATTCGGGTGGTGTACAAGAAGAAGCACCTTCTTTAGGTAAACCAGTATTGGTAATGCGTGATACAACAGAACGTCCAGAGGGGATTGCTGCAGGAACCTTGAAATTGGTAGGAACAGAAGAAGAAAATATTTATACTAATTTCAAACTGCTTTTAGAAGATGAAACAGAGTACAGCAAGATGAGTAAAGCAAGTAATCCATATGGAGATGGAAAAGCTTGTGAGCGTATTGTTGATATCATTTTGGAAGGATTATCATAATGGATCAGATTTCTATTGTTGTACCAGTGTACAATGTTGAGAACTATTTGAGTTATTGTGTAGAAAGTCTAAGACAACAAACATATAAAAATATTGAAATAATCTTAGTAGATGATGGTTCGACGGATAGTTCTGGAGAAATTTGTGACCAATATGCTCGAGAAGATGACAGAATAAAAGTTCTGCATATTGAAAATGGGGGATTGTCCAATGCCCGCAATACTGGGGTAAAAGAATCTTCAACAGATTGGATTGTTTTCATTGATTCAGACGATTATTATGACCATAGAGCCATTGAATATTTAGTAGAACTTAGAGATAAGTATAGAGTTGATCTTGTAGCAACTCCAGTGATTGAAGTTAGAAACTATGAACATAGTGATTTCCTAGGAGATTTCAGAGAGAAATATTCTGGAAAATTAGATCGTAGAACAGCTTTAGAACAAATGTTTTATGGAAATTATGTTGGGACACATTCAGGTGGTAAACTATATAAGAAAGAAATCTTATTAAGGTTTCCATATCCTAATGGGATGCTGTATGAAGATTTAGCTCTTGCTTATGAGCATATTGCTTCCTGTGAAAATATTGCTGTTAGTGATCTAAATCTTTATAAATACTATCGAAGACCAGGAAGTATTGTAAATTCTAAGTATAGTGATCGTCTCTTAGATTTTTACAAGGCAATGGAATGGAATAGAAGTTATGTTGAACGAGACTATTCAGGTGATAGTGATATGCGAAGAGCCTTGAATGTTCGCTATGTTTTTAATGGTCTGCATATTGTACATGCTATGCTTAGTTCAGATATGTATGCTGAAGTTAATAAAATTAGAAAAGAATACATTCAATATTTCAAAGATGTTATTCCGAATTCAAATGTTACAAGGAAAAATAAATTGAAATATATATTGTTTCTCGTATCTGCAAAATTGTATAAAAAAATTAGAAGGAAGATTGCTTAGATAGTTATGAAGGTTTTAAAGAACTATGCTTACAACCTCTCTTATCAATTACTAACTATTGTACTACCTTTCATAACAACACCGTATGTTACAAGGGTTTTCAGTTCAAATGATTTAGGAACTTTTGGCTACTTTAATTCGATTGTTGCTTATTTTATTTTTTTAGCAACATTAGGAGTAGCTAATTATGGGACAAAAGAAATTTCAGCTCATAGAAATAATATTCCTAATAATTTTTGGGGTATTTATACCTTGCAGTTTACTGCGACTTGTATATCGATATTTCTATATATTGGTCTGTGCTTTTCATTTTCATTTATGCAAAATCCAGTAGCATATATATTGGTATTATCTCTATTATCTAGGGGATTAGATATTACTTGGCTTTTTCAAGGACTAGAAGATTTTAGAAAGATAACTGTTAGAAATATCACTGTCAAACTCATAGGTGTTATTTCAATATTTTTGTTCATAAAGTCTCAGAATGATTTATATCTATATGTCTTTTTATTAACTATATTTGAATTTTTAGGACAATTAAGTATGTGGCTGCCAGCTCTAGAATTTATAGGTAAGCCACAATTTGACTTCAATTATGCCAAGAAACATCTTAAACCGGTGATATTACTGTTTTTACCTCAAATAGCGATATCTTTATATGTTACGTTAAATAGGACAATGCTTGGAGCTTTAGCATCAACAACAGATGTTGGAATTTATGATCAATCTTTAAAGTTGGTAAATATCCTACTTACTTTGGTAACTTCACTGGGTAGTGTTATGCTACCACGTGTTTCGAATCTTTTATCAACAGGGGATAAGAAGTCTGTGAATCGCATGAATCAATTATCTTTCTTGATATACAATCTTGTGATTTTTCCGACTATTGCAGGTATGTTAATTATCAATAATGACTTTGTGAAATTTTTCTTAGGAAATGACTTTCAAGAAGCAAGATATGCTATTGCAATCATGATTTTTAGGATGTTTTTTATTGGTTGGACGAACATTATGGGGATTCAAATTTTGATACCTCATAATAAGAACAAAGAATTTTTGATTTCAACAACGGTTCCAGCAATTATTAGTGTTGGTTTAAATTTACTTTTACTGCCTGAATTTGGATATATTGGGGCTGCGATTGTTTCTGTATTAACAGAAGTATTTGTATGGGTTATCCAATTGTATTTTACAAGAAAATATTTAAAAGATGTACCAATTTTTAAATCAACTATTAAAATATTTTCAGCATCAATTCTTATGTATGTTACCCTTTCATTTTTGAAGTCAATTTTGACTTTTACACCTATTGTTAATGTTGTTGTATGTGCTATTGTGGGGGCGATACTTTATGGTTTGCTAATTTTAATATTTAAAATAGTTGGCTTAAAGGAGATAAAAGAGCAGCTGTTAAATAATTAGTATGATGATAATCTATACAGAAATAATCAAAGTTATTTTTGCAAGAATTTGTTTTAGCTAAGTTAGTTGATTGAAAAAGTCTAGAAAGGGAAGGATGGAAGATTGTAGATGAACTAAAAGTTTAAAAATATTAAATAATATATAAAAATTATCAATTATGTTCATTCTATATTATTCTTTACCAAATAAATAATATGATAAAAATTAAATTTGAAAATCTACTGGTTAGTATTGTTGTATCTGTAGTGATATTTTTTAATACTATTTCTACTACAATGCTGGATAAAACTTTTTTTCAAGCTAAAGCAAATTATCTTTTATTAGTAGTTTTGTTATTAGGTCTTCGTTTTATGTTTCCAACACGTATTTCATTTAAATATCTAATATTTTCTTCTTTGCTATTATTATCAGGAATTTTAGTATATTTTCAGACTGGAAAACTTAATTTTCTTATTTATTCAGCCCTTCTAGTTTTATTAGTTAATGTAGATATGAAAGTAGTTTTGAAAACGTATGTCATTGTAGCAGGTTTTCTTGTACTAAGTGTATTTCTTTTATCTCTCTCAGGTGCAGTACCCAATCTACAATATAATCGTGAAGGAGTTATTCGGAATTCGTTTGGATTTATCTATCCTACAGATTTTGCATCCCACTGTTTCTATATTTTCTTGGCTTTTTCTTATTTATTAAAAGATAAATTTATATGGATTAGATCTCTAATAGGTGTACTTTTATCTTTCTTTGTTATAAAATATTGTGATGCACGTTTAAATGGCTTATCAATTATTTTAGCAACAATTATTTTTATATTTTTCTATTTTAATGAAGATAAGAAATTTCGGATCTATTCAATTTTCCCTTATTCTGTAGTTCTATGTTCGTCAATAATGATGTATTTATCTTATATTTTCTCTTGGGGATCTCCATTTTTAGTATCTATCAATAAATTAATTACAGGTAGATTAGCTTTGGGGAAAAATGCATTTAATACTTTTGGTGTACATCTTTTTGGAACTAGAGACGTATTATTTAAAGGGTCAGGAGGTAAAACGGAGGCTGTTATTGATTATAACTACGTAGATTCATCGTATGTTCAAATGTTATTTACATATGGTGTTATACCTCTTGTGCTACTTATATGTCTGTATGTTGTAATTTCGAGAGAACAGTATAAGCAGGGGCAATATTTATATGTAGTAATATTATCTTTAGTGGCTCTAAACTGCATGATTGAAGCTTTTTGGTTTGTCCCGACTTACAATATATTCATGTTTTTGTTGTTCACAAAAAATACTTTTGTTAATAAGTCGTTGAATAATTTTAATCCTTTGGATAAAACGGAGTTGTTAAACTGATGAAATGAATTTTTTTGATTTACAAAATTATTTTTCTTCATAAAATGAACTATTCAAACTAATATTTCAAAAAAAATTTTAAAAATTTATTTTTTCATGAGATTTTAATGAGGATAACTTTACAATGCTACAAAAGTGTCGAGTCTGATAAAGGAGTGTAATATGTACGACTATCTAATCGTTGGTGCTGGTTTGTCTGGAGCAATTTTTGCTTATGAAGCAACCAAGCGTGGAAAAAAAGTAAAAGTGATTGATAAACGTGACCACATTGGTGGAAATATCTACTGTGAGAATGTAGAAGGAGTCAATGTCCATAAATATGGTGCCCATATTTTCCATACTTCTAATAAGAAAGTTTGGGATTATGTGAATCAATTTGCTGAATTTAACAACTATATCAACTCGCCTGTAGCTAATTACAAGGGTAGCCTTTATAATCTACCTTTCAATATGAATACTTTCTATGCTATGTGGGGAACAAAAACTCCTCAAGAGGTCAAAGATAAGATTGCTGAGCAAACGGCTCACATGAAGGATGTTGAACCTAAAAACTTGGAAGAACAGGCTATTAAGTTGATCGGCCCAGATATTTATGAAAAGTTGATCAAAGGATACACTGAAAAGCAATGGGGACGTTCTGCGACTGACCTTCCACCGTTTATCATCAAACGTCTACCAGTTCGTTTAACCTTTGATAATAATTATTTTAACGATCGTTACCAAGGGATTCCAATTGGTGGCTATAATGTCATCATCGAAAATATGCTGAAGGATGTAGAAGTAGAACTTGGTATTGACTTTTTTGCCAATCGTCAGGAATTAGAAGCTTCTGCTGAAAAAGTTGTCTTTACAGGGATGATTGACCAATACTTCGATTACAAACATGGTGAATTAGAATATCGTAGTCTTCGTTTTGAGCATGAAGTTCTGGATGAAGAAAACTATCAAGGAAATGCAGTTGTCAACTATACAGAACGTGAAATTCCTTATACTCGTATTATTGAGCATAAACATTTTGAGTATGGTACGCAAGATAAAACGGTCATTACTCGTGAATACCCAGCAGATTGGAAACGAGGAGATGAACCTTATTATCCAATCAATGATGAGAGAAACAATGCTATGTTTGCTAAGTATCAAGAAGAAGCAGCACAGAATGATAAGGTGATTTTCTGCGGACGTTTGGCCGATTATAAATACTACGACATGCATGTGGTCATTGAACGTGCCCTAAATGTTGTAGAGGAAGAGTTTAAATAAGATAACGAAGGATAAAATTGATAGATGAAATATTATCTAAAAGAAGAATTTCTGAAGGATTCTGGTGCACGAAATGCGGGGAATAAGGCTCGAAACGATGTTGAAGAAATAGTAGTTCGTGAGGGCTATAGTCCTTTGTTATTGATGGTAGATGATTGGTATCAAATGGGGACTATTAGAGCCCAACGACACAAGGCCAAAGCCTTATCCAAAGCAATCTCTAAGTTAAAGGAAGGGGATCAGCTACTGATTCAATTTCCTATGCTTCATCATAGTTTCTTTACGACTCATTTAGTCAAAAGAATGCAGCGTAAAGGAGTGAAGGTTCACTTTATTATTCATGATTTAGAAGTTTTGCGCTATGCTAATTTGGATACAGTACCCTTGAAGCATAAAATTCGTGTTCATCTTCAAGAGTCAAGTCTTTTGAAACAAGCTGATGGTCTTATTGCTCATAATCCAGTTATGAAATCAGTGCTTGTTGATAAGGGAATTTCTGAGAAAAAAATAGTTAGTTTAGGCATTTTTGACTATCTGATCCCGAATTATCAGGAGAAAGAAGATTTATCGAAGGAAGGAGCTATTATTGTAGCTGGAAATTTAGCTCAAGAAAAAGCAGGTTACTTATATGAGTTGCCTGCAAGACCGGCATATAACCTCTATGGTGTTGGTTTTGATGAGGCTAGAAAGCTATCCAATGAAACCTATTTTGGTTCCTTTCTTCCAGATGAACTACCGTCAGCGTTAGAAGGAAGCTTTGGTTTAGTTTGGGATGGTGATAGTTCTAAAACTTGTAGCGGAGTGTTTGGTGAGTATTTGAGATACAATAATTCCCACAAGGCTTCCCTTTATTTGGCTTCTGGTTTTCCTATTATTGTTTGGAAACAATCTGCTTTGGCTAATTTCGTCTTAGAAAAAGAGTGTGGAATTAGTGTTGAAAGTTTACTTGACTTGGAAGAAGTATTGGACAATTTGTCTCAAGAAGAGTATCAGGATTTGGTCAAAAATGCTAAGGCCGTAGGTCAAAAAATTCGTGAGGGTTCTTATCTTCTTTCCGCATTGCAAGCTTTAAATTAATAAATCTAAAAATGACTTAAATAGATGGATGAGGGAGTTACTGGATTCCCTCTTTTATTATAGTTAAAAAGAGATTAAAAAATGAAATAACATTCGATATTTGTCAGAAAATAACAACTAAAAATGAAAATTCAGAAAATTCTATTGACAGGACTTTAAAAAGGGTCTATAATGGATAGAAAAACAAAGGAGAATACCATGAAAACAAGGAAAGTATTGGCTCTTGCGGGAGTCACTTTATTAGCAGCTGGTGTCTTAGCGGCTTGTTCTGGTGGTTCTGCTACTAAAGGTGAGCAGACCTTCGCATTTACCTACGAGACAGACCCAGATAACCTCAACTATTTAACAACTGGTAAGGCAGCGACTGCTGACATTACTAGTAATGTAATTGATGGATTGCTTGAAAATGATAAATACGGGAACCTTATTCCCTCAATGGCAGAGGACTGGTCAGTTTCTAAGGATGGATTGACTTATACTTATAAGATTCGTCAGGATGCCAAGTGGTACACATCTGAGGGAGAAGAGTATGCTCCTGTTAAGGCTCAGGACTTTGTGACAGGTCTTAAATATGCGACAGATAAGAAATCTGAAGCTCTATACTTGGTACAGGATTCAATCAAAGGTTTGGATGCATACGCTAAAGGGGAAAATAAAGATTTCTCTCAAGTTGGGATTAAAGCTCTTGACGATCAAACAGTCCAATACACTTTGAACAAACCTGAAAGTTTTTGGAATTCTAAAACAACTATGGGTGTTTTAGCGCCAGTCAATGAAGAGTTTTTGAACTCAAAAGGGGATGATTTTGCCAAAGCTACGGATCCAAGTAGTATCTTGTATAATGGTCCTTATTTGTTGAAATCCATTGTAACCAAATCTACTGTTGAATTTGCAAAAAATCCTAACTACTGGGATAAAGACAATGTCCATATTGACAAAGTCAAATTGTCATTCTGGGATGGTCAAGATACTAGTAAACCTGCAGAAAACTTTAAAGATGGTAGCCTTTCAGCAGCTCGTCTCTATCCAACAAGTGCAAGTTTCGCAGAACTTGAGAAAGAGATGAAGGACAATATTGTCTATACGCAACAGGACTCTACGACTTATGTAGTAGGAACAAACATTGACCGTCAGTCCTATAAATATACTTCTAAGACTAGTGAAGAACAAAAGACCTCAACTAAAAAGGCTTTGTTAAACAAGGATTTCCGTCAGGCTATTGCCTTTGGATTTGACCGTACAGCCTATGCTTCTCAGCTAAATGGACAAACTGGAGCAAGCAAAATCTTACGTAATATCTTTGTTCCACCAACATTTGTTCAAGCAGATGGAAAAAACTTTGGTGACATGGTCAAAGAAAAATTGGTGACTTACGGGGATGAATGGAAGGATGTGAACCTTGCTGATGCTCAAGATGGTCTCTATAATCCAGAGAAAGCCAAGGCAGAATTTGCTAAGGCTAAGACTGCTCTTCAGGCAGAAGGAGTACAGTTCCCAATTCACCTAGACATGCCTGTTGACCAAACAGCAACTACAAAAGTTCAGCGTGTCCAATCTATGAAACAATCCTTGGAAGCAACTTTAGGATCTGATAATGTGGTTATTGATATTCAACAATTACAAAAAGATGATTTATTGAATGTTACTTTATTTGCACAAACTGCTGCTGGTGAGGATTGGGATCTTTCTGATAACGTTGGATGGGGACCAGACTTCTCAGATCCATCAACTTATCTTGATATCATCAAGCCTTCTGTAGGGGAAAATACGAGAACTTACCTAGGATTTGATTCAGGAAAAGATAATGAGGCGGCTAAAAAGGTTGGTCTCAATGATTATGATAAAATGGTCAATGAAGCAGGGGAAGAAACTACAGATATTACAAAACGGTATAACAAGTATGCCGAAGCTCAAGCATGGTTGACAGATAGTGCCTTAGTCATCCCAACAACTTCTAAAACTGGTCGTCCAATCTTGTCTAAGATGGTACCATTCACTTTACCTTTCGCTTTCGCAGGTAACAAGGGGACAAGCGATCCGCTTCGATACAAATATCTTGAACTTCAAGACAAGGCAGTCACAGCAGATGAATATCAAAAAGCTCAAGATAAATGGATGAAAGAAAAAGAAGAATCCAATAAAAAAGCGCAAGAAGAACTTGCAAAACATGTGAAATAAGATAAAAAGAAGTTAGTTATTCGCTAACTTCTTTTGGTTTATCGAAAATGAGTTGAAACCTCTCTTCACTTTCAAAGATTATGAAACTAATTTTTTTGTAGAAAAAATCGGCTCTTTGTCAACTGTAGTGGGTTGAATAAAAGCTAAGATCTAGAAAGGACGAAATTTGTCCTTTCTTTTTTGATA